>NZ_LQXW01000035.1:0-31904 GCF_001586765.1 Pseudomonas sp. ABFPK
TGCGCCCGTGAGGGCAGAAAACCAAGGCTATGCCTTGGTTTTCCAATAATCAGCGGCTGAAAATCGGGGTTTTCGGCATCTCCAAGCCGTCCATTTGCGGCTGGTGGGTAACTTGTTCGGAGAATCCCTAGGGATGGTCTGAAAAAGCCCTGCCTCAGAAAAATGAACCCTTGAAATACGTGGCCTCCAGGTCAGTGATTTTCTAAAAAGTGGGCTTTTTTAGGTTGTCCCTAGAGGGGCCTGCTCTGTGGATACCAGCCAGCCTAGGCGGCCTATACAAGCTCATGCTTCCACTTGTAGCTGCTGTACAGGAATGGACGACTGTCCTCCTTTGTGGTTGCCACGACCCACAGTTTCACCTTCGTACCGACCGGATAGTCTCTAATCTTCCGCGCGCACTCGATCTTCATGGTCTGTGGGAAGGGCTGGTCACTCGCAGGACGAACGCCATTCTTGCGGCGGGCAGAATCGTAAAAGACCTCAGCAATGATCGAGATGTATTCGTCTGGGTCATGCCTAAGTTCCCAAACCATAGTAGCGCCCTCTGTATTCCGCGTGTGCCGTTACCGGAGTGAAGGCCTAGGTGGGGAACTTGTCAAAACCTCACATCCGGGTCAGCATGGCGACCCGGCCAGACGTTGACAGTTGTTGACATCGGAGGCTCGCGCGCCCCTCCAGGCGCCTTCCCTGTTAGCAAATACTAGTGCTTGGCCGTGGCTGGCCAGCCCTCGATGCGGCTGGCTAACGATTAATCCTTCACTTGATACCGCATTCAGCTAGCGCCTTGCTCAGCGAATGATCCAAGGCGTACTCACCGGTGGTACTGGCAGCCTGGTTCAGGCCTAGCGTGCGATAAATCAGCACTTTCCCGTTCTTCATCTGCGCCAGGATCTTCTCGGCCTTCTCACCGGTAGTGGCTGTGAAAGGAGACATAGCTTGGGCTGAGGCCTGGAGGGCAGCTTTGTATGTACTCTCCAGCATTTGCTGCTGTTTGGCGTCACCAGCATAGGCTTGCATGGCTTTCAACTGCCCCTCCGGAACGTAATCCACTGGAGTTTCACTTGTTGCAATGGTCCAAGCAGGGTTCTGGTCGATCCTGAACTGTACATCCCCTACTGGTACCTTGAAGCGTCCACCGCTCCGAATCCCTACTCGCAACTCCCCATTCGCCGACTCGATGTATGGGTAGTAGTGGTTCGAGACGGTAAATACGCCTCCTCCCGTGTAGAAGCTGCCTACGGTAACGCCGCAAGTTGACTTGTCAGTGAACTGGTCGGTGTCACGGACTGTTATCCACTCAACTGATGGCCGTTGACCGGTTGCGCAACCGCTCACCGCAAGTGCGAGCAACAAAATGGCAGATGTTCTCAATTTCACGTTCCTTGTTCAGCGTAGGATGTGCGGCCAATTGCCAGCAAAACAATGTATCAGGCGGCTGCCTGACTCACGCCAGGTCCGCGAGAGACCTTTCGAGGCGCGGTGTAGAGGTAGGCCATGGCAGGTTAAAGAAATAGCGCGACAGATTAGAAACAAAAATGCCCGCACAAGGCGGGCATTTTTGGAGGGGCCGAAACCAGGAAAACCTGCATCGTGCCAACAAGATCTGGTGCCGGAGACAGGAATCGAACCTGCGACCTTCGCGTTACGAGTGCGCTGCTCTACCGACTGAGCTACACCGGCGTGTAGCGCAACGTACCATTGCTCGCACCCGTTACGCAAACCCCTGTTTCCCCTAGTTTATTGCCCCACCCTCAAGGCGCCTTGCACCCCTTCGGCGCCAGGTCTTCCTCGATGTCGGTCGTACACGCCCACCCGCTAGCCGAACGTGACAGGGTCAATGCCTTGCCCAGCGCATTGGCCGGCGCATCCACCAGCGTGCAAACGATGCTCCCAGTACCATCCGCCGCCTTGCCGCTAGCCGTGATCGCACAATGCGCCGTCGCCGGCTGGCCGCCCAGCGCGGCCACATCCGGCACATCCTTCCCGTCGTTCAACCGCAGGTCCATCGCGGTCTTCAGCGCGCTGATCTCCAGCAACCCGGCCGCGGCCTTGGAGCGTGACTGGTGGTTGGTGTACATCGGTAAGGCGATGGTCGCCAGAATGCCGATGATCGCGACGACGATCATCAGTTCGATCAGGGTGATACCGCGTTGCCCTTTCATGAACGTTTTCCTTTTTGATACGCGTACTCGTTGAGGTCAGGCTCGACCCCGGCTGGCAGCGGCGCAGTAGGCCTGAACAGACACCTTTTGTCACCCCTGCCCGCTCGGGCGTCGTCTTCGCTGAACTACTCTAGTGAGCATCACGGACGCGCGCCCTTGGATGGACACGGCAAGCTGTTTCCAGGCTTGTCGCTTGGGCAGAAAAAAGGACCTTTGCATGACCCAATCCACACTCCTCTACACCTGGCACGGCACCGACGCCAACGGCGCGCCTGTCAGCGGGCAAACGTCCGGGCGCAGCCCGGCTTATGTGCGTGCCGGGCTTATCCGGCAGGGCATCAAGGTGGCCAGTTTGCGGCCTGCCGGTGGGCTGACGTTCAGTTTGCCGAAACGGCGGGCAAAGGCCGACCCGGCGGGGTTCAGTCGGCAGCTGGCGACCTTGCTCAAGGCCGGGGTGCCGCTGCTGCAGGCGTTCGAGGTGATGGGGCGCAGTGGCTGTGATGCGGCGCAGGCGGCATTGCTGGATAGATTGAAACAGGATGTGGCCTCGGGCCTGGGGCTGGCAGATGCGTTGCAGCGCCACCCGGGGTGGTTCGATGCGCTGTACTGCAACCTGGTGCGGGTGGGTGAGCAGTCCGGCACGCTCGACCGGCAGCTGGAACAGTTGGCGGGCATGCTGGAGCAGCGTCGCGTGCTGCACAAGAAGGTGCGCAAGGCGATGATCTACCCGTTGCTGCTGTTGCTGACGGGGCTGGGGGTGTCGGCGATCCTGTTGCTGGAGGTGATTCCGAAATTCGAGGGCATGTTCTCTGGCATGGGCGTGGCGTTGCCGGTATTTACCCAATGGGTGATCGACATGTCCACAGGGCTGAGCCGGTTTGCGCCGTTGTTGCTGGTGATCGGCGTGGTGCTGGGTTTTGCCATGCGCCAGCTCTACCGGCAGCACGCGCCAGCGCGCCTGTGGATATCTCGCAGGGTGCTGGGCTTGCCGGTGTTCGGTACGCTGCTGGGGCAGGCGGCGCTGGCGCGGTTTGCGCGTAGCCTGGCAACGTCCTACGCCGCCGGGGTGCCGTTGCTGGATGCGCTGGGCACGGTGGCCAGGGTCAGTGGCGGCGACCTGCATGAGCAGGCGGTGTTGCGGCTGCGCCAGGGCATGGCCAATGGGCAGGGGCTGCATCAGGCGATGGCCGCCGAGCCGCTGTTTCCGCCGCTGCTGGTGCAACTGACGGCCATCGGGGAGTCCAGCGGCACGCTGGACCAGATGCTGGAAAAAGCCGCCAGCCATTACGAGGAACAGGTCAGCCAGGCGCTGGACCAGTTGACCAGCCTGCTGGAGCCGGCCATCGTGCTGGTCCTGGGCCTGCTGGTGGGCGGCCTGGTGGTGGCGATGTACCTGCCGATCTTCCAGTTGGGTAGCTTGATCTGAACATGACTTTATGGACTTTGCTGGCTGAGCAGCCAGCGTACTTTCTCACCCTGGCCACGGTGCTCGGCCTGCTGGTGGGCAGTTTTCTCAATGTGCTGGTGTACCGCCTGCCGATCATGCTGGAGCGGCAATGGCAGCGTGAGGCGCAGGAAATGCTGGAGTTGCCGATCACGCGGCACGAGCGTTTCGACCTGTGGCTACCCGCCTCGCGCTGCCCGCATTGTGCGCATCGGATTCGCGCGTGGGAGAACATTCCGGTCATCAGCTACCTGGCCTTGCGCGGGCGTTGTTCAGCCTGCAAGACCCGCATCAGCCCGCGCTACCCATTGGTGGAGTTAGCCAGCGCGCTGCTGTCGCTGGTGGTGGCCTGGCGCTTTGGTGCTTCGCCCGAGGCCTTGCTGGCGCTGCCGCTGACCTGGTGCCTGCTGGCCCTGAGCCTGATCGATGCCGAGCACCAGTTGCTTCCGGATGCGCTGGTGCTGCCGATGCTGTGGCTGGGGCTGATCGTCAACGCCTTTGGCCTCTACGTCCCGCTGACCAGTGCGTTGTGGGGCGCGGTGGCCGGATACCTCAGCCTGTGGACGGTGTACTGGGTGTTCAAGCTGGCCACTGGCAAGGAAGGCATGGGCTATGGCGACTTCAAGCTGATGGCGCTGATCGGGGCCTGGGGTGGCTGGCAGGTGTTGCCATTGACCTTGCTGTTGTCGTCAGTGGTCGGGGCGCTGGCTGGGCTGTGCCTGTTGCGCTTGCGCCGCCATGCGATGGGCACGGCGATCCCGTTTGGCCCCTATCTGGCGATTGCGGGGTGGATTGCCGTGCTCTGGGGTGATGAAATATACGCTTCATACACAAACCTGCTTGGATTCTGATGACCACTGCGGCCTTTACCCCCTGGATTCTCGGCCTGACCGGCGGCATTGGTAGCGGCAAGAGCGCCGCTGCCGAGCGTTTCGTTGAGCTTGGCGTGCACCTGGTCGATGCCGACCAGGCGGCGCGCTGGGTGGTCGAGCCTGGCCGCCCGGCCCTGGCCAGCATCGTCGAGCGCTTTGGTGCCGGCGTACTGCAGGCGGACGGCCAACTCGATCGTTCGGCACTGCGCCAGCTGATATTCGCCGACCCGGCGCAGCGCAAATGGCTGGAGCAATTGCTGCACCCGCTGATCGGGCAGGAGATTTTCAGCTACCTGGCCAAGGCGGAGTCGCCGTATGCGGTGTATGTGTCGCCGCTGCTGATCGAGTCGGGCCAGCACCAGAAAACCCAACGGGTGCTGGTGATCGATGCGCCGCAGGAGCTGCAGGTGGCGCGTACCCTGGCGCGTGACAACACCAGTGCCGAGCAGGTGCAGGCCATTCTCAAGGCCCAGCTGGCCCGCGAGGAGCGCCTGCGCCATGCCGATGATGTGGTGGTCAATGACGGCGACCTGGCCGCGCTGCATCAGCAGATTGACCGCCTGCACCACTTTTACCTGACTTTACGAGGAGGCCAGCCATGAGCCAGCCATTGACCGTCGATTGCCCGACCTGTGGCGCACCTGTGGAATGGAACGAGAAAAGCCCGTTCCGGCCATTCTGTTCGGACCGTTGCAAGCTGATCGACCTGGGGGCCTGGGCGGCGGAGGAGCACAAGATTCCGGGGGCGGAAGAGTCCGAGGATGAGCTGTACTCGGGGGATTTGGAGCCGCGGCATTGATCCGATAGCCAAGTGGCTGTGCGGGCCTTTTCGCGGGCATGCCCGCTCCCACAGGCAACCCCACAAGCTTCAAGACTGGCGCGGTACCTGTAGGAGCGGCCTTGTGTCGCGATGGGCCGCAAAGCGGCCCTCGATTTCAGCGTTAACCCAAAGTTCGCCGGGGCTGCTCCGCAGCCCTTTCGCGACACAAGGCCGCTCCTACAAGCAAGGACCGCACCGCTGCGGTGGCCTGGTTAGTTATCGATCATCCTCCTTCCACGGCGCCTGCAGATACCGCGTGCGGTTAAAGGTTTCCAGCCACTCTGGGCAAAACACCACCAGCGCACTGATCACCGTGCCGTTGATGAACGCTTCGGGGAACATCATCAGCCACAGGTAGCCGACAAAATCGCTGAGCCACTCCGGCATGGCGAAGCGCCCGTCCAGCCACAACAGCCCCAGCGCAGCCGACAGGCAGGCCAGCACGGTCAATGCCGCCGGGAAGAACCCTGAACAGAAGATATACACAAACAGGTTCCGCGGCTGGGCGCGCTCGACCCCTATCGCGCACGCCTCGGCGATCAGCACCGGCAGGCCAACCAGCAACAAGCCATTCACCCCCAGCGCCGCCAGGTCCTGACGCCCCAGCACCAGCAAACCGAGCTGGGCCATGAATCCGCCAAGCACCGCCAGTGGCCAGTCCAGCAACAGCGTGACCGCCGTCATGCCTATGAAGTGGTACGACACACCGGTATCGAAATCGCGCCGCACCAACCACAAGGCAAACAGGCAGAACACCGTGCCAAACAGCAGATGCTGGCGGCGCCGGTCGGTGAACAGCTCAACCCAGCGCACCTGGCTGACCGCCCAGATCAGCAACGGCACATATCCCAGCCAGCCAAGCGTAAGGGTGGTGCCCGACAACACCTGCGCGCTGATCACCTGACGAATGCCCCTTTCAGCCATGTGGATAAAGCCGAGTCTACACCCATTCTCCGTTTCATTCGGTTGCGCTAGGCTGGCACCCTCACTCGATGCAGGAAGCATTGCTCATGCCGGAAGGAATCAACCTCGCCCTGCTGCTGGCAGCAGCGCTCAACGCCATCATCGGCGTACTTCACCTGGTCATCATCGCCGTCGGGCCGCGCTGGTACCGTTTGTTCGGGGCCGGCGAGCGCATGGCCGTGGCCGCCGAAAACGGCCGCTGGTACCCAGGGCTGATCACCGCAGCCATCGCCTGCGTGCTGCTGGCCTGGTCGGGGTATGCGCTGTCAGCTGCCGGGGCCATCGGGCGGTTGCCCTTGCTGCTGCCGGCCATCTGCCTGATCACCTTGGTGTACCTGGCGCGCGGCCTGCTGGGGCCGATATTGCTGGCGGGTACCGGGCGCTCGCGGCGTTTCATCGTGGTCAGTTCGCTGATCTGCCTGGGGTTTGGCCTGGTGCACCTGCTTGGGGTGGTGCAGCAATGGCCAATACTGGGCTGATTTCTGCGCACAAACAGCATCTTATCGTCATCGATTAGCAGCTAAGCTTGTCTGCATGGATGACTCAGACTACCTGCGCCTGCTTACCATCCAGGCGGAACAAGCCAATGCCTTTCTCTCCAACGCCCGCAAGTGGGAGCGGGAGCGTTGGGTGTGCCAACGCCTGTTGCAGGGGCTGAACATCCCCTATCGCAGCGAGGACTTCACCCCGGCCGGGCAAGAACCGCCAGACGTGCTGTTCCGCGACGCGGCGTTCGAGGTGTTTTTCGTGCTCGACGAGGGCCGCCGGCTCAACGATGAATGGCGCGAAGAACTGCAGCGCCGGCGCAGTGCGTTTTCCCTGGCGCAACTGGTGCGCCGCGAAGCGCGCCCGCGGCGCATCAGTGCCACCGAGCTGCTGGGGCGGCTGGCGCCGACCTTGCGCAAGAAGGCGCACAACTACCGGGAACGCGGGCTGGAGCTGAACGAGCTGGATATCATTGCCTTCGCCAGCCTCAAGCGCGAAGTGCTCGACCTCAACACCCATTTCCCGCCGCCCACCGAATATCTGCGCCAGGGCTGGCGCTCGCTGTCACTGGTCGGGCCGACATTTGCCCGGGTGCTGTTCGCCCACCCCGATGCGCCGGACTTCCTGCGCGGCAACCTGGGTCGCAGCATTGTGTTCGACGTGGGCATCAGTCTTTGATCCACTGCAGCGAGTGTTTGCGATGGCGTACACTCGGCGCCAGAGATAGAAAGCCTTATCATTTGTTTCAAGCGCTTGCGTGAACGCTGTAGCGTTTACGCAGTCCCAAACGTCTACCTGACGAGGCCCCACCATGACCAGCCGCCTGAATCCGGAAGATCAGCGTCGTGTCGATGAGTATCTGCGAGCCCCCCAGCACCAAGTCGAGCGCAGGCCCTTCCGGCCGTGGCTGCTCCTTGTGCTGGTGGTGGCCGTGACCATCGGGTTGGGTCTCATCAGCCGCCTGCTCAGTGGACTGGTGCTATGAGCTGCTTCGCGCTCGCCCTCCCCTCGTGCAGTTTGCGGCCGGCCCCCGGGGCCACGAATTCCGTAAACCTTATGAGATATCCCCATGACTCATCGCATCGTGATTGTCGGCGGCGGCGCCGGCGGCCTGGAACTGGCGACCCGCCTGGGTAAAAGCCTGGGCAAGCGCAAGCAGGCCGAGATCACCCTGGTCGACGCCAACCTCACGCACATCTGGAAGCCTCTGCTGCACGAAGTGGCCGCCGGCTCGCTGAACTCCTCGGAAGACGAACTGAACTACGTGGCCCAGGCCAAGTGGAACCACTTCAACTTCCAGTTGGGGCGCATGAGCGGCCTGGACCGTGAAGGCAAACAGATTCAACTGGCCGCCACCCTCGACGAAGAGGGCCGCGAGCTGCTGCCTGCGCGCACCCTGGGCTACGACACGCTGGTCATTGCCGTGGGTTCCAACACCAACGACTTCGGCACCCTGGGCGCGGCGCAGCACTGCCTGTTCCTCGACACCCGCAAGCAGGCCGAGCGTTTCCACCAGCAGTTGCTCAACCACTACCTGCGTGCCCATGCCGGTGATGTGGCCAGCGAGAAAATCAGCGTGGCCATCGTCGGTGCCGGTGCCACCGGTGTGGAGCTGGCAGCCGAGCTGCACCACGCGGCGCACGAACTGGCGGCCTATGGCCTGGACCGCATCCAGCCCAAGGACATGCACATCACCATTATCGAGGCCGGCCCGCGCGTATTGCCGGCGCTGCCAGAGCGCATCAGCGTGCCGGTGCACAAGACCCTGGAAAAGCTCGGGGTGAAGGTGATGACCAATGCCGCCGTCAGTGAAGTGACCGAGGATGGCCTGAAAACCAAGGACGGTGAAGTGATCCAGGCCAGTTTGAAAGTGTGGGCGGCTGGTATCCGTGCGCCGGCGTTCCTCAAGGACATCGATGGCCTGGAAACCAACCGCATCAACCAGCTGGTGGTACGCCCTACCCTGCAGACCACGCGCGATGACAACATCTTTGCCTTCGGTGACTGCGCCGCCTGCCCGCAACCGGGTAGCGACCGCAACGTGCCGCCACGTGCCCAGGCGGCGCACCAGCAGGCCTCAATGCTGGCGCAGAGTTTGAAGGCGCGGCTGGAGAACAAGGCGCTGCCGACCTATGAGTACAAGGACTACGGTTCGCTGGTGTCGCTGTCGCGCTTCTCGGCGGTGGGCAACCTGATGGGTAACCTGATGGGCAGCGTGAAGCTGGAGGGCTGGCTGGCGCGGATGTTCTACGTGTCGCTGTACCGGATGCACCAGATGGCGTTGTACGGGTTCTTCCGTACGGCGTTGATGATGCTGGGTAGCAAGATTGGCCGAGGTACCGAGCCGCGCCTGAAACTGCACTGACAGGCACTTGCTCCTACAGGCACGGCACTGCCCTGTAGGAGCAGCCTTGTGCTGCGAAGAGGCCGGTACGACAGTAGATTTTCTTTGGCAACAATGGCCTTTTCGCAGCACAAGGCTGCTCCTACAAGGGGTTGTGTTGCTGTGCGGAGCAGGCAAAAAAAAGGGCATCTCATGCGAGATGCCCTTTTTTTCATGGTGGGTCGTGTAGGATTCGAACCTACGACCAATTGGTTAAAAGCCAACTGCTCTACCAACTGAGCTAACGACCCGGAAATGGTCGGGGTGAGGGGATTCGAACTCCTGACATCCTGCTCCCAAAGCAGGCGCGCTACCGGACTGCGCTACACCCCGTGATACTTAAAGAAAAAGGGCATCTCGCTTGAGATGCCCTTTTTACATGGTGGGTCGTGTAGGATTCGAACCTACGACCAATTGGTTAAAAGCCAACTGCTCTACCAACTGAGCTAACGACCCGGAAAATGGTCGGGGTGAGGGGATTCGAACTCCTGACATCCTGCTCCCAAAGCAGGCGCGCTACCGGACTGCGCTACACCCCGAGATTGGCTCCGCGACCTGGACTCGAACCAGGGACCCAATGATTAACAGTCATTTGCTCTACCGACTGAGCTATCGCGGAACTGAACTTCGGTACATCTTTACAGCTTCGAAGCTTGTGTTAGCTTCGGTCTCTTTGGCTATCCGCTTTCGCGTTGTAGCTGCTGAGGCCGGCTATTCTACATTCTTCGTTTTGCTTGTCAACCACTTTTTTTCATTCAACTTACTGATTTGTAAGTTGTTTTGCGGTCACCGATGTTGCTGGTGATTCGCTTAGTGCCTGACAACGCGGCGTATATTAGGGGCACCCGATTTTAGATGCAAGCAAAAATTTCAAAAATTTCAGCTAGTTATCCAGGAGGCCGGAAAGGCCCGGATTTGCTGGGGCTGTGAGGGCCCCTTCGCGGGCATGCCCGCTCCCACAGGTACTGCACTGGTCCTCGGAATGTGTGTGAGGCCTGGGAGATACAGGCAAAAAAAAAGCCCCGCAGATGCGGGGCTCATGGTGAAACAGATCAGCCGAAGACGATTTCGTCGCCTTCCACCTTGGCGGTAATCGCCGTGCCCGGCATGAACTTGCCTGCCAGGATCAACTGCGCCAACGGGTTTTCGATCCAGCGCTGGATCGCACGCTTCAGTGGCCGTGCGCCGTATACCGGGTCGTAACCCACGGCAATCAGCTTGTCCAATGCCTCCGGGCTCAGGCTCAGCGACAGTTCGCGCTCCAGCAGACGGCTGCGCAGGCGGCCCAGCTGGATTTCGGTAATGCCGGCAATCTGCTCGCGGCCCAGTGGCTCGAATACCACCACTTCGTCGATACGGTTGATGAACTCCGGACGGAAGTGCGAACCCACCGCATCCATCACCGCCGCACGCTGTGCCTCACGGTCACCCACCAGTTCCTGGATCTGCGCCGAGCCCAGGTTGGAGGTCATCACGATCACGGTGTTGCGGAAGTCCACGGTGCGCCCGTGGCTGTCGGTCAGGCGGCCATCTTCCAGCACCTGCAGCAGCACGTTGAACACATCCGGGTGGGCCTTCTCCACCTCGTCCAGCAGCACCACCGAGTATGGCTTGCGCCGTACCGCCTCGGTCAGGTAACCGCCCTCTTCATACCCCACATAGCCTGGTGGGGCACCGATCAGGCGAGCCACGGAATGCTTCTCCATGAACTCGGACATGTCGATGCGCACCATTGCCTCTTCGGTGTCGAACAGGAATTCGGCCAGCGCCTTGCACAGCTCGGTCTTGCCCACCCCGGTCGGGCCGAGGAACAGGAACGAACCACTCGGCCGGTTCGGGTCGGACAGCCCGGCACGCGAACGGCGCACCGCGTTGGCCACGGCGGTTACCGCCTCGTTCTGGCCGATCACACGCTGGTGCAGCAGCTCTTCCATCTTCAGCAGCTTTTCACGCTCGCCTTCGAGCATCTTGGCCACCGGGATACCGGTCCACTTCGAGACCACTTCGGCAATTTCTTCCTCGGTCACCTTGTTACGCAGCAACTGGTTTTCGGTCTTGCCGTGCTGGTCGACCATCTGCAGGCTGCGCTCCAGGTCCGGGATCACTCCGTACTGCAGCTCGGCCATGCGGCTCAGGTCGCCTTTGCGACGGGCGGTCTCCAGCTCCTGGCGGGCCTGCTCGATCTTTTGCTGGATCTGCGCCGAGCCCTGCACCTCAGCCTTCTCGGAGGCCCAGATTTCTTCCAGGTCGGCGTATTCCCGCTCCAACCGGTCGATTTCCTCGGTCAGTTTCTCCAGGCGTTTTTTCGCCGCTTCGTCTTCTTCCTTCTTCAGCGCCTGCGACTCCACCTTCAGCTGGATCAGGCGACGGTCGAGGCGGTCGAGCACTTCCGGCTTGGAGTCGATCTCCATGCGGATGCGGCTGGCCGCTTCGTCGATCAGGTCAATGGCCTTGTCCGGCAGCTGACGGTCGGTGATGTAGCGGTGGCTGAGCTTGGCCGCAGCAATGATGGCACCGTCGGTGATGGCCACCTTGTGGTGCACTTCATAGCGCTCTTTCAGGCCACGCAGGATGGCGATGGTGTCTTCCTCGCTCGGCTCCTCGACCAGCACCTTCTGGAAGCGGCGCTCCAGGGCAGCATCCTTTTCGATGAACTGGCGGTACTCGTTCAGCGTGGTGGCGCCAACGCAGTGCAGCTCGCCACGAGCCAGGGCCGGCTTGAGCATGTTGCCGGCGTCCATGGCGCCCTCGCCCTTGCCGGCGCCGACCATGGTGTGCAGTTCGTCGATGAACAGGATGATCTGGCCTTCCTGCTTGGACAGCTCGTTCAGCAGGCCTTTGAGGCGTTCTTCGAACTCGCCGCGGTACTTGGCACCGGCAATCAGCGCGCCCATGTCCAGCGCCAGCAGGCGCTTGCCCTTCAGGCCGTCCGGCACTTCACCATTGATGATGCGCTGGGCCAGGCCTTCGGCGATGGCGGTTTTACCTACGCCAGGCTCACCGATCAGCACCGGGTTGTTCTTGGTACGGCGTTGCAGTACCTGTACGGTACGGCGAATTTCGTCGTCACGGCCAATCACCGGGTCCAGCTTGCCTTCTTCGGCACGCTTGGTCAGGTCGACGGTGTACTTGTCCAGCGCCTGGCGCGATTCCTCTGCGTTGGCGTCATTGACCGCCGCACCGCCGCGCAGGTTGTTGATGGCGTTTTCCAGGGCCTTCTTGCTCACGCCCTGGCTCAACAACAGCTTGCCGAGCTTGCTGTTCTCGTCCATGGCAGCCAGCAGCACAAGTTCGCTGGAAATGAACTGGTCGCCCTTCTGCTGGGCCAGGCGGTCGGCCTGGTTGAGCAGGCGCGCCAAGTCCTGCGACATGTTCACGTCGCCGGTGGGGTTCTGGATTTTCGGCAGCTGGTCGAGTTCTTTCACCAGTGCCTGGCGCAGGCTGTTGATGTCGAAGCCTACCTGCATCAGCAGCGGCTTGATCGAACCGCCCTGCTGCTCGAGCAATGCCTGCAACAGGTGCACCGGCTCGATGGCAGGGTGATCCATGCCAACCGCCAGGGATTGGGCATCGGATATCGCAAGCTGCAGCTTGCTGGTCAAACGGTCTATTCGCATGGGGATACCTTCCTTTTAAAGGGCAGGTCGGAGCGATGGACAGCGCCTGTTTGTGAAGAAACCTGCCTGAGATGACCTTATAGATAAGGCTGATTCTGGAAGATTCAAGCGTAGCGGGGTTGACCAGGATCAACCTGTTGGATTAGTGCTGGGCCATTCGCGGGCATGCCCGCTCCCACAAGTACTGCTCCGCTCTCACGGCCTGTGATTATCCTGTGGGAGCGGGTTCACCCGCGAAAAGGCCGGTGCAGGCTAGCGCGGTTCCAGCCACACAAGGGAAGCAAAACGCCCCCCCTGCGGAGTACGACGATAGGAGAAGAACCGCTCGTCGCTGACCGTGCACAAGCCACCGCCATGAACAGCAGTCACCCCACGCGCCGCCAAACGAATACGCGCCAGCTCATAGATGTCGGCCATCAACTTGCCCGGCCGGGCACCATCGACAAAGGCCCTGGCCGCTTCCGGGTGCACCGCCGTAAAGGCATCACGCACTTCCAGCCCCACTTCGAACGCCTGTGGGCCAATCGCCGGCCCCAGCCACACCAGCACCTCTTCGGGTGGCAGTGCCAGGCGATCCAAGGTGGCCTCCAGCACACCACCGGCCAGCCCGCGCCAGCCAGCATGCGCGGCCGCCACGCGGGTACCGGCCCGGTCGCAGAACAGCGCTGGCAGGCAATCGGCAGTCATCACGGTGCAGGCAATGCCAGGCTGGTCGGTCCAGCTGGCGTCGGCCTCGGCCACCACGGCCGGGTCGGCATTTGCTACCACCAGCCCATGCACCTGCTTGAGCCAGGCCGGCTGGATGGCGAATTCGTCGCTCAGGCGACGACGGTTCTCGGCCACCGCGACAGGGTCGTCCCCTACATGGTCGCCAAGGTTGAAGGTTTCATAGGGCGGCAGGCTGATGCCGCCCTGGCGAGTGGTGACACAGGCGCGCACCGAGGCCGGGGCCGGCCAGTCGGGGAACAGCAGCGACTGAGTCAGGCCACTCATCCGATAAAGCTCTCGCGGTCCTGGTTCAGCAGCGACAGCAACCAGACGAAGTCATCCGGCAGCGGCGATTCCCATTCCATGCGCTCACCGGTGGTCGGGTGTACCAGCGCCAGGAAGCGTGCGTGCAGGGCCTGACGCGGGAAGGTCTTCACCGCCTCGACCATGGTCGGGCTGGCTGCCGGCGGAATGCGGAAGCGGCCGCCGTAGGTCTGGTCGCCGACCAGCGGGTAGCCGACATGAGCCATGTGCACGCGGATCTGGTGGGTACGGCCGGTTTCCAGCTTCACCCGCACATGGGTGTGCGAGCGGAAGCGTTTGAGCACACGGTAGTGGCTGATCGCAGGCTTGCCGCCGTCGGTGACTGCCATGCGCTGGCGCATGCCGCCGTGGCGGCCGATGGGCGCGTCGATCTTGCCACCGGCAGTCACCACACCAACCACGATGCATTCATAAATGCGGCTGACCGAGCGCTTTTGCAGCTGGTCGACCAGGTTGGTCTGCGCCTGCAGGGTCTTGGCCACCACCATCAGGCCGGTGGTGTCCTTGTCCAGGCGGTGCACGATGCCGGCGCGCGGCACGTTGATGATGTCGGGCACATGGTGCAGCAGCGCGTTCAGCAAGGTGCCGCTGGCATGCCCGGCAGCCGGGTGCACAACCAGGCCGGCAGGCTTGTTGATCACCAGGATCTGGTCGTCTTCATAGACGATGTCCAGCGCGATGTCCTCGGCCTCCCACTCGCCCTGGGCCTCTTGCTCGGCCTCCAGGGCCAGCACGGCGCCACCATGGACGGTGTCACGCGGGCGCAGGACCGCGCCATCGACCGTCAGGCGGCCTTCTTTGATCCAGGTAGTCAGCCGCGAGCGCGAATACTCGTCGAACAATTGGGCGGCGACCTGGTCGAGGCGTTGACCGCCCAGTTCGGACGGGACCTCTGCGCTAAGTTGAATGATCTCGGACATGCTCGATTCGGCGGGCGCACAGCCTTTGGTTTCGGCTGCGAGCTTGTGGTTAAATACGGCTTCTTTTGTCCCGGGGTTGGCCGGGGCGCTCATCATAACAGGACGGCACCGCCCAAGACAGCGGCCGTCAAAGGGACGCAAGCCGCCATGCAAGTGAAACACCTGCTGCTGATCGCCATCCTCGGGCTCACCGCGGCCTGTTCCTCCAATAAGGAAGTGATCGACGAGAACCTCAGCGAGGCCGAGCTGTATCAGCAGGCGCAAGCTGACCTGGACAACTCCAGCTACACCAGCGCCGTGAACAAGCTCAAGGCCCTGGAGTCGCGCTACCCGTTCGGCCGCTATGCCGACCAGGCGCAGCTCGAGCTGATCTACGCCAACTACAAGAACTCCGAGCCCGAGGCTGCCAAGTCGGCTGCCGAGCGCTTCATCCGCCTGCACCCGCAGCACCCGAACGTCGACTACGCCTACTACCTCAAGGGCCTGACCTCGTTCGACCAGGACCGTGGCCTGGTGGCGCGCTTCCTGCCGCTGGACATGACCAAGCGTGACCCGGGTGCTGCCCGCGACTCGTACAACGAGTTCGCCCAGCTGACCAGCCGCTTCCCCAACAGCCGCTACGCGCCCGATGCCAAGCAGCGCATGATCTACCTGCGCAACCTGCTGGCGTCGTACGAAATCCATGTGGCCGACTACTACCTGAGCCGCCAGGCCTATGTAGCCGCTGCCAACCGTGGCCGCTACGTGGTGGAGAACTTCCAGGAAACCCCATCGGTCGGCGACGGCCTGGCGGTGATGGTCGAGGCGTACCAGAAGATGCACCTGGACGAACTGGCCGCCACCAGCCTGGAAACCCTCAAACTCAACTACCCGGACCACCCGAGCCTGGTAGATGGCGAGTTCCAGCCAAAGCAGACCGAGTCTGACGGCCGCGGCTGGCTGTCCAAGGCGACCCTGGGCCTGATCGAAACCGAAACCCCGCTGCCACCGGGCGAAACCCGCGCCAACCAGGACGTGGTCAAGCAGTTCCAGGATGCACGTGACGAGATGCCGCGTGAGCTGCTGCCAACTGACGAGAACGGTGACCCGATCGTGCCGGAAGGGCCGAAGGAAGCCGAGAAGGACCGTTCCTGGTTCAGCTACATGACCTTTGGTCTGTTCGACTGATACGTAGCGGTACATGAAAGGGAGGCCCTGGGCCTCCCTTTTTTATTGGCCGCGTCCTAGACTGTCGGCTTCTTCAACCGACAAGCTGGACACCATGGTTCGCCTACTTTTCTGGATCGCCCTGATCGCCGCAGCGTTCTGGCTGTGGCGCAAGTTCAAAGCCAGCCAACAGTCGCACCCCGAGGCCAAGCTGGATGCGCCGCTGAAGATGGTACGCTGCGCCCATTGCGGCGTGCACCTGCCCAATGACCGGGCATTGCAGCAGGGCAACGAGTGGTACTGCAGCCAGGCGCACCTGCAGCAGGGGCCTGGCCGCCAAGACTGAATTCAAATCTCCACTGGCTTCTTCGCGGGTAAACCCGCTCCCACAGGGATCGCACAGTTTTCGAAACCTGTGCTCTACCCGCGAAGAGGCCCTCAGCCCAGCCGCCCGGTTGGCGCATAGGGCGCCGGGTCGATGATCGGCTCGGCCCCGGTCAGCAAGTCGGTAAACAGCTGGCACGAAGCCGGCGCCAGCACCAGCCCGTTGCGGTAATGCCCGCAGTTCAGCCACAACCCCGCATGCCCCGGCACCGGCCCGATATACGGAATACCTTCCGGCGACCCCGGCCGCAGCCCGGCCCAGTGCGCCACCACCGTCCCCCCCTCGAGCTCAGGCAACAATTCCACCGCCGAGGCCTTCAGGCTCTCCAACGCCTCCTCGGTCGGCGTCTTGTCGTACCCGGCATGCTCCAGCGTGCTACCCACCAGAATATGCCCGTCACGCCGCGGGATCGCATAGCGCCCCTTGGCCAGCACCATGCTCGGCAGGAAGTCTTCGGCACATTTGAACAAAATCATCTGGCCCTTCACCGGTTCCACCGGCAACTCCAGGCCGAGCGTACGCAGCAGGTCGCCACTCCACGCGCCAGCACTGAGCACCACCTCATCCGCCGCCAGAACGCCGTCTGCCGTCTGCACCCCGGTCACGCGACCGCCTTGCTGGACAAAACCGGTAACCTGGCAGTGCTCACGCAAGGTCACGTTGGGCAACGCCAGCAACGCCGCCTTGAGCGACTTCACCAGGCGCGGGTTGCGCACGTTGGCCACGCCGGCCATGTAGATGGCACGCTTGAAGCCCGGGCCCAGCACCGGCACCGCGTCATAGGCCGCCGAAATATCCACGGCACTCAGCGGCCGCTGCTCACGCTCGGCCCAGGCCAGCGCTTCGGCCTCGTCGTCCAGGTCGAGCCAGTACAGGCCCGTGGTGTGCACTTCGGGGTCGACGCCGGTGCTGGCGAACAAACGCTCGCCCAGCTGCGGATAAAAGTCTTGCGACCAGTGTGCCAGGGCGGTCACGGCCGGGCTGTAACGCCACGGGTACAACGGCGAGACGATGCCACCGCCAGCCCAGGACGACTCGCGGCCGACTTCCCCCTGATCGCACACCACCACCTGCCCGACCTTCGCCGCCAGGTTGAATGCCGTCAGCAGGCCGATCACCCCGCCGCCGACCACCACTACTTGCTTGCTCATCTGTCGATCCAACACCTGAAGTAAATCCGCGATGCACCGGGCATCATTCAATCTTCAGCTTCCCCAGCAGTGCACGCTGTCTTCGACGGCACCCGGATTGCGCTGCACGCCGGCCTGGTCGAGCTGGAAATCGCCACAGCGGTCCTGCGCCATCAGCCCGCTCGGCAGCCGCCGGGCGCGCAGCGTGAAGGTGTCGCTGTCGCGCTGGGCCTGCAGGCTGTAATAGCGGGTACCGTCGGGCAACGCCGGGTCGCCCTCGGCGTATTGGCCAGTGCGTACGCGGTGGCGCTCCAGGCGCAGGGCGGCATCATGCAGCAGGCCAACCACTTCGCTGCGCGCGGCTCGCCGTAGCTGGTCGCTGTAACTGGGGTAGGCAATGGCTGCCAGAATGCCGGTCACGGCCAGCACAATCAACAACTCGATCAGGCTCAAACCTTGCTGCATGTCAGTCTCCTCGCAATCTCTGCCGCCAGGCAATGCGCCGGGTTGTGTCGCCGTCCATGGCGTAGACCGCTTCCAGAACATGCCGCGACTGGGTTTGCAGGCTGACGGCGGTGACGCGGTACAGGGTGACCTGCTGCCCTTCCGGCATATGCGCCGCGTGTTCGCTGGTACCCAGATTCTGCAAATGGAAATAGCCGGTTCGCGTACGCTGCCACTGCCCGCTCAGGTCATGCGGTCGAGCGGGTGGCGGGCACGCCTCGCAAGGGTCGGGGGAAGCCCGCTCGAGCTCGCCTGCCCCTGCCAGCAGCGTGGCCTCGGCCTGCTCCAGCGCCAGCAGGCCTTCGCTCAGGTAGCCGGTCATTCGCGTTTGCGCCAGCGCATCACGCAGGGCGGACGCCGCAAGCAGCCCAAGCAGCAGGCTCAGGACCAAGGCCAACAACAGGACTATGCCACGCTGACGATTCATGAGGCCGGCACCGGGTTGCGGATTGCGACGCTCAGTTCATGGTGCTGTTCAAGTTCGAGCCTGGGTTCGTAAAGCGTCAGGGCAATATCCACCCCCTCACCCTGTGCCATTTGCACACGCTGGAAACGTATTGAGCGCACATTTTCAACCAGCGGCTGGAAGTTGCTTTTGTTGCGTTTGAATCTCAGCGTATTGCCCTGGAGTTGGTAGACATATCTGCTGATGGGGTAAACCTGTGGGTAGCCCTCCTTCAACTCATCGTCCACAGACACTTTGCTAGTACAGTCCGTGTGCAGGAACCACTGCGGGGCCCCGGCTTGCCCAGGTAACTCCGCAACGACCAGGCTAAGGGTGGATGCTTCGACTTCCATCGGCCGGGCGAATGCGTGCTCTGCGCTCGAACTGCCGAAGTGCTTTGGCCGCAGTCGCAGGCAGCCAAACATCCCGGTCATGCGGATATCCTGGGCCATTCGCAGCAATGCCAGGCGTGCCTCATCCTGCATGCGTACTGCCGTGCTTTGCAGCCGCCAGGTATGGTGGGCCGAGGCGAATAGCTGGCTGGCCGCCGTCAACAGCAGCAACCCGATGGTCAGCGCCAGCATCACCTCAAGCAAGCCGAAACCACGCTGGCCGCGACTCATGGCCGCCCCCTTTCATGCTCACTGTGCGCCGCCATTGCCGCCTGTCCATCGCGGCGCGCGTTCTCCGCAGCCTGCAATGCCTGCAGTTGCAGGCCTGCCGCTGCGAACATACCCACAGCCACCACTACCACCGCCAATAACACTTCCAGAAGCGTCATGCCCCGCTGTCTTGCGTGCATCCCTGCACCTCCTGCGACTTTTCCTGCAATTGCATTGAACCCGGGCGACTGGACCGCCGGTCCAACGACCGTGAAGCTACAGCCAAGCACTTCCAGGGAGGAATGCACGGTGAAGCAACGAGGTGTAACACTGATACAAATGTTGTCGGCCCTGGCGGTGGCCGTATTGCTGACACAGCTCGGCATGCCGGCCTACGCCAGATTGAGCGACGACCTACACAGGGCGGCAGCTGCGCGTGACTTGGCGCAGGCACTGCGCAGTGCGCGCAGCCATGCCATGTTGCAAAGCCAGCCGGTGCTGGTGCAGGCGTTGGACGGTAACTGGGGGAATGGTTGGCAGGTGATGCTGGAGCATAACGGGCAGGTGCTGCGCGAGCAGCGTCTTTCACGGCCGCTGAAGATCACGAGCAATCGCGGTGAGCAGCTGAAATTCAGTGCGCAGGGTGTTCCGCTTGGGGCCAACGGTAATTGGTTAGGTTCAACGATGGAGATTTGCGAGCGCTTGACCGCAACTAGCCAGTATCAAGTTGTGATGGCATCGACTGGCAGGGTCAACGTACAGATGGGAGAGCCAAAAAAATCCCGATGCAAAGACACCACTAGCAGATCAGCGCGGTCAATGTAGGAGCGGCCTTGTGTCGCGAAAGGGCCGCAAAGGGCCCCGGCAATATCAGCTCTAACGCTGAAATCCTGGGGCTGCTTTGCAGCCCGTTCGCGACACAAGGCCGCTCCTACAGGGGGGATCGCGCAAACTGCGGTCAGATCAGCGACCGAACCCGCAACTCCTTGGGCATGGAGAAGGTGATGTTCTCTTCCCGCCCATCCAGCTCTTCAGCACCGGTGGCGCCCCAGGCCTTGAGCTGCTCGATCACGCCACGCACCAGCACTTCGGGAGCCGAAGCGCCAGCGGTGATGCCGACCCGCGCCGTCTGGTCGAACCAGCCACGCTGCAGGTCCTCGGCACCGTCGATCAGGTAGGCCGGGGTGCCCATGCGCTCGGCCAGCTCGCGCAGGCGGTTGGAGTTGGAGCTGTTCGGGCTGCCGACCACCAGTACCACGTCGCACTCGTCCGCCAGTTGCTTGACCGCGTCCTGGCGGTTCTGGGTGGCGTAGCAGATGTCGTCCTTGCGCGGGCCGCCAATGTTCGGGAAGCGCGCACGCAGGGCGTCGATCACACGACTGGTGTCGTCCATCGACAGCGTGGTCTGGGTGACGAACGCCAGGTGGTCCGGATCCTTCACCTGCAGGTTGGCAACATCCTCCTCGTCTTCGACGAGGTAGATGGCGCCACCGTTGCTGGCGTCGTACTGGCCCATGGTGCCTTCGACCTCCGGATGCCCTTCGTGGCCGATGAGAATGCACTCACGGCCGTCGCGGCTGTACTTGGCCACTTCGATGTGCACCTTGGTCACCAGCGGGCAGGTGGCATCGAACACTTTCAGGCCACGGCCAGCAGCTTCCTGGCGCACGGCCTGGGAAACCCCGTGGGCACTGAAGATGACGATGACGTCGTCCGGTACCTGGTCCAGCTCTTCGACGAAGATGGCGCCACGGTTGCGCAGGTCTTCCACCACGAACTTGTTGTGCACCACTTCGTGACGCACATAGATCGGCGGGCCGAAGACTTCCAGCGCGCGGTTGACGATCTCGATCGCCCGGTCGACCCCCGCGCAGAAGCCGCGAGGGTTGGCGAGTTTGATTTGCATGCTCGGCTCCAGGCTTACAGGGCCTTCACCTCGAGGATCTCCACCTCGAAGGTCAGGGTCTTGCCAGCCAATGGGTGATTGAAGTCGATGGTCACCTGGTCGTCATCGAACGCTTTGACCACACCCGGCAGCTCGGTGTTGGCGGCGTCGTTGAAGATGATCAACAGCCCTTCGGACAACTCCATGCCCTCGAACTGAGACCGTGGCATGACTTGCACGTTCTGCGGGTTTGGCTGGCCGAACGCGTTCTCCGGGGCCACCACGACGGTACGCTTGTCGCCGCCCTTGAAGCCGAACAGGGCGTTCTCGAACCCGGGCAGCAGATTGCCATCGCCAACCTTGAAGGTGGCCGGGGCCTTGTCGAACGTGCTGTCGACGGTATCGCCGTTTTCCAGGTGCAACGCGAAGTGCAGGGTGACTTCGGTGTTCTGGCCGATACGGGTGTCAGTCATGGACCGGATCCTCGGACTTCTTGCTCTTGAACATATCCAGCGCCAGCATCACCGCACCAACGGTGATGGCGCTGTCGGCCAGGTTGAAGGCCGGGAAGTAATGGCGGTTCTGCCAGTGCACCAGGATGAAGTCGACCACATGGCCGAGCACGACGCGGTCGTACAGGTTGCCGATCGCGCCACCCAGCACCAGCGCCAGCGCCACGGCCAGCCAGGTCTCGTTGCGCCCCAGGCGCTTGAGCCAAACCACCAGCACGGCACTGACCACCACGGCGATCAGGGCGAACAGCCAGCGCTGCCAGCCGGAGCTTTCAGCCAGGAAGCTGAACGCCGCGCCGGTGTTGTAGGCCAGGGTCCAGCTGAAGTAGTCAGGGATGACGACAACCTGCTGGTACATGGTCAGGGCATTGTTGAAATACAGCTTGGTGGCCTGGTCGAGGACCAGTACCACCAGGCTCAGCCAAAGCCATGCAAGGCGCCCGAAGCGCCCCGCTACAGGGTTAGGCATAGTGGCGCACCTCGCCGGAACCGCTCAGGTTGTCGACGCAACGGCCGCAGATTTCCGGGTGCTCCGGGTGGCTGCCGACGTCGGCGCGGAAGTGCCAGCAACGGCCGCACTTGGTGTGGCCGGACTTGACCACTTGCAGCTTGAGGCCTTCGACTTCGGTGGCCACCGCTTCGGCCGGCGCTTGCGCGAATGGCACCACGCTGGCAGCCGAGGTGATCAGCACGAAGCGCAGTTCGTCGCCCAGCTTGCCCAGGTCGGCGCTCAGGCCTTCGTCGGCGTACAGGGTGACTTCGGCCTGCAGGTTGCCGCCGATGACCTTGGCGGTACGCTGGTTTTCCAGCTCCTTGTTGACCGATGCCTTGACGGCCATCACGCGGTCCCAGTAGGCGCGGTCCAGTTCGGTGCCTTCCGGCAGCTCGCTCAGGCCCTCGTACCAGCCGTTGAGCATTACCGACTCGTTGCGCTCGCCTGGCAGGTACTGCCAGATTTCGTCGGCGGTAAACGCCAGGATCGGCGCGATCCAGCGCACTAGCGCCTCGCTGATGTGGTAGAGCGCGGTCTGGCAGGAGCGGCGAGCGACACTGTTGGCGCCGGTGGTGTACTGGCGGTCCTTGATGATGTCGAGGTAGAAGCCGCCCAGTTCCTGCACGCAGAAGTTGTGCACCTTGGAGTAGACGTTCCAGAAACGGTACTCGCTGTAGTGCTCTTCCAGCTCGCGTTGCAGCAGCAGGGTACGGTCAACCGCCCAGCGGTCCAGCGCCAGCATGTCTTCCGGGGCCAGCAAGTCG
Organism: Pseudomonas sp. ABFPK; assembly: GCF_001586765.1. NCBI lineage: Bacteria > Pseudomonadati > Pseudomonadota > Gammaproteobacteria > Pseudomonadales > Pseudomonadaceae > Pseudomonas > Pseudomonas sp. ABFPK. The sequence continues at coordinate 22,566 of NZ_LQXW01000035.1, forward strand.
CGGGCCGGGTCGAAGCCGGACAGGTTGGAGAGCAGGAAGCGTGCAGTGTTGCGGATACGGCGGTAGGCGTCGGCGCTGCGCTGCAGGATCTGCTCGGAAACGGCCATTTCACCGGAATAGTCGGTAGCGGCAACCCACAGGCGCAGGATATCGGCACCCAGCGTGTTGTTGACCTTCTCCGGCTCGATGGTGTTGCCCAGCGACTTGGACATCTTGCGGCCGTTCTCGTCCACGGTGAAGCCGTGGGTCAGCAGCTCGCGGTACGGCGCGTGGCCGTCGATGGCGCAACCGGTCAGCAAGGACGAGTGGAACCAGCCGCGGTGCTGGTCGGAACCTTCCAGGTACAGGTCGGCACGCGGGCCGGTGGCGTGGCCGATGTCATGCGAGCCACGCAGCACGTGCCAGTGGGTGGTACCCGAGTCGAACCACACGTCGAGGGTGTCGGTGATCTTGTCGTACTGCTCGGCTTCAGCGCCCAGCAGTTCGGCGGCGTCCAGCTTGAACCAGGCCTCGATGCCTTCCTGTTCGACGCGCTTGGCCACTGCTTCCATCAGCTCGACGGTGCGTGGGTGCAGCTCGCCGGTCTGCTTGTGCAGGAAGAACGGGATCGGTACACCCCAGTTGCGCTGACGGGAGATGCACCAGTCCGGGCGGTTGGCGATCATCGAATGCAGGCGCGCCTGGCCCCAGGCCGGGACGAACTTGGTGTCTTCGATGGCTTTAAGTGCGCGCTCACGCAGCGGCTCGCCGGTGGTCGGCTGCTTGTCCATACCCACGAACCACTGCGCGGTGGCGCGGTAGATCAGCGGGGTCTTGTGGCGCCAGCAGTGCATGTAGCTGTGGCTGATGGTTTCGGTGTGCATCAGCGCGCCGACTTCGCTCAGCTTCTCGACGATGGCCGGGTTGGCCTTCCAGATGAACTGGCCGCCGAAGAATGGCAGCGAGTCCACATACACGCCGTTGCTCTGCACCGGGGTGAGGATGTCGTCGTTGACCATGCCGTAGCGCTTGCAGGTGACGAAGTCGTCTTCACCGTAGGCTGGCGAGGAGTGCACCACGCCGGTACCGGCGCCCAGTTCGACATAGTCAGCCAGGTAGATTGGCGACAGGCGGTCGTAGAACGGGTGGCGGAAGTTGATCAGTTCCAGTGCCGAACCCTGGGCGGTGGCAATGACCGAGCCTTCCAGGCTGTAGCGCTTGAGGCACGACTCGACCAACTCTTCGGCCAGAACCAGCAGACGCTCGCCGGTGTCGACCAGGGCGTACTTGAACTCCGGGTGGATGTTCAGCGCCTGGTTGGCCGGGATAGTCCACGGGGTGGTGGTCCAGATCACGATGGCAGCCGGCTTGGCCAGCGAAGCCAGACCGAAGGCAGCAGCCAGCTTGGCGTCATCGGCTACCGGGAAGGCAACGTCGATGGTCTGCGATTTCTTGTCGGCGTACTCGACTTCGGCCTCGGCCAGGGCCGAACCGCAATCGAAGCACCAGTTCACAGGCTTCAGGCCCTTGAACACGAAGCCTTGCTTGACCATCTCGGCCAGGGCGCGGATTTCGCCGGCCTCGTTGGCAAAGTTCATGGTCTTGTACGGGTTGTCCCAGTCACCCAGCACGCCCAGGCGGATGAACTCGGTCTTCTGCCCTTCGATCTGCTCGGCGGCGTACTCGCGGCACAGCTCGCGAGTGCGGTCGGCGGACAGGTGCTTGCCGTGGGTGACCTCGACCTTGTGCTCGATCGGCAGGCCATGGCAGTCCCAGCCCGGCACATACGGCGCATCGAAGCCGGCCAGGGTCTTGGAACGGACGATCATGTCCTTGAGGATCTTGTTCAGCGCATGACCGATGTGAATCTTGCCGTTGGCATAGGGCGGGCCGTCGTGCAGGACGAACTTGGGACGATCCTTGCCAATTTCGCGCAGCTTCTGGTACAGGCCAATGCTGTCCCAGCGCTGCAGGATCTGCGGTTCGCGCTGAGGCAGGCCGGCCTTCATGGGGAAGGCGGTGTCCGGAAGGTTAAGCGTGGCTTTGTAGTCGGTCATTTCAGGCTCTTCGTTAGCGGTTGAGCGTGCCAATGTGCACGTGCGGCGGCGATATCCGCATCGATCGCCGACTTCAGCGCCTCCAGGGAGGCGAATCGCTGCTCTTCTCGCAGCTTGTGGTGGAACTCCACCGTCAGGCGCCGGCCGTAAAGGTCGCCGGCATAGTCCAGCAGATGAATCTCCAGGTGCGGGCGCCCATCACCGGCAACGGTGGGGCGCACGCCGATATTGCCGACACCCGGCCAGGCCTTGCCGTCGATTTCGATGCTGGCCAGGTAGACCCCGGACAGCGGCACGCGGCGGCGCTTGAGCTGGATGTTGGCAGTAGGTGTGCCGAGCTGGCGGGCCAGCTTCTGGCCATGCAGCACGCGGCCGCTGATGCGGTACGGGCGGCCCAGCAGGTGCTCGGCCAGCTCGAAGTTGCCTTCGGACAGGGCCTTGCGCACTTCGGTGCTGCTGACCCGCAGGCCGTCCTGGATCACCGTGTTGGCAGCCTCGACGGTGAAGCCGTACTGCTTGCCGGCCTCGACCAGGAAAGCGAAGTCGCCGGCGCGGTCGCAGCCGAAGCGGAAGTCATCGCCCACTTCGAGGTGGCGTACACCCAGGCCGTCGACCAGGATGGCCTTGACGAAGGCATCGGCGCCGAGCTTGCTCAGGCGCTGGTTGAATGCCAGGCACAGCACCCGGTCGATACCCTCGGCCGCCAGCAGCTCGATCTTGTCGCGCAGCCGGGCCAGGCGGGCCGGCGCGGTGTCGGGGGCGAAGTACTCGCGTGGTTGCGGCTCGAAGATGACCACGCAGGTCGGCAGGCCCAAGGCCTGGCCGCGCTCGCGCAGGCGCGCCAGGATAGCCTGGTGGCCGCGGTGAACCCCGTCGAAGTTGCCAATGGTGGCGACACAGCCCCGGTGCTCGGGGCGCAGGTTGTGAAGACCTCGAACCAGCTGCATAACGCGCTTCTTGCTCATAAAGTGGCCGATTATAACCACACCCGGGCGCCGGTGACAGGCAGCAGCGCCCAAGGGCGGCGTGGAATGCGAAAAACCGACGCCTGACCCGCCCGATGCCTCAGTGCAAGGCCTTGCGGGCGAAATGCCGAGGCCGGAAGCCGCACAGGTACAGGCAGCCGAAATAGGTCACGACGCCCGCCAGTACCAGAGCCCCCAGGCGCACCAGGCGCTCGAGCATGTTGCCCTGTTCCCAGGTCGGCAGATAATGCATGCCGGCCAGCAACACCGCCGACATCAGCCCCACCGCCAGCACCAGCTTGAGCAGGAATATCGCCCAGCCTGGTTGCGGCTGGAACAGCTGCTGACTGCGCAGTTTCCAGAACAGCAGGCCGGCGTTCAGGCAGGCCCCCAGGCTGATCGCCAGGGCCAGGCCGGCATGCGCGAGCGGCCCGATCAGGGCCAGGTTGAACAGTTGGGTGCAGACCAGGGTGAATACCGCGATCTTCACCGGTGTACGGATATTCTGCTGCGCATAGAAGCCCGGTGCCAGCACCTTGACCAGAATGATCGCCAGCAAGCCCACGGAATAGGCGATCAGCGCCTTCTGGGTCATGGCTGCGTCGACGGCAGTGAACTTGCCGTACTGGAACAGCGCCACGGTCAAAGGCTCGGCGAGGATGGCCAGGGCCAGGGTGCAGGGCAGCACCAGCAGGAAACACAGGCGCAAGCCCCAGTCGAGGATCCGCGAGTACTCCTCGCGATCCTTGTTGGCGTAGGTCTTGGCCAGGGTCGGCAGCAGTATGGTGCCCAGGGCCACGCCCAGTACGCCGGAAGGCAGCTCCATGAGGCGGTCGGCGTAGTACATCCACGACACCGAGCCGGCTACCAGGAAGGAGGCGAAGATGGTGTTGATGATCAGCGAGATCTGGCTCACCGACACCCCGAGGATCGCTGGCAGCATCTGCTTGAGCACCCGCCACACGCCGGCATCACGCAGGTTCAGGCGTGGCAGCACGAGCATGCCGATCTTCTTCAGCGCTGGCAGCTGGTACAGCAACTGTGCCAGGCCACCTGCCAGCACACCCCATGCCAGGGCCATGATGGGCGGGTCGAAATACGGCGTGAGCAGCACGGCGAAGGCAATCATCGCCACATTCAGCAAGGTCGGGGTAAAGGCCGGCACCGAGAAACGGTTCCAGGTATTGAGGATCGCCCCGGCCAGGGACGACAGCGAGATCAGCAATATATAAGGAAAAGTCACGCGCAACAGGGCGGTGGTCAATTCGTATTTCTCGGCGCTGTCGACAAAACCTGGCGCGGTCGCCCACACCACCCACGGTGCCGCCAGGATGCCAATGGCGGTCACCAGCGCCAGAACCAGGGTCAGCAGGCCACTGACATAGGCAACGAAGGTGCGGGTCGCCTCCTCGCCTTGCTGGGTCTTGTATTCGGCCAGGATCGGTACGAAGGCCTGGGAAAACGCGCCCTCGGCGAAGATGCGCCGCAGCAGGTTGGGCAGCTTGAAGGCGATGAAGAAAGCATCGGTGGCGATGCCGGCGCCGAAAACACGCGCCAGGATGGTGTCGCGGACAAAGCCTAGCACCCGGGAAATCATGGTGATCGAGCTTACCGCAGCCAGGGATTTGAGCAGGTTCATCGAAAAGATTCACGCCAAGGGCAGAGGACGCTGCCAGACAGCGTCCGAATGTGCGATACTCCCGCGCCTTCGCAGGGGAGCCAAAAATTCCCGAGTTTACAGGTCGCGCAGCAGAAAGGAATATTTCCCTCTTGTTGGCGCACCGCTCGGCGGAACCTTGCAGGTGGCCTTGACATCCGTTCGACTGATCGGCATGATTCGCGGCCTATTTTGTTTGCTATTTACCTAAAGTCTTTCGAGGAGCTCGACGGTGGCCAACACACCTTCCGCCAAGAAACGTGCAAAACAGGCTGAGAAGCGTCGCAGCCACAACGCCAGCCTGCGTTCCATGGTCCGTACCTACATCAAGAATGTAGTTAAAGCCATCGACGCAAAAGACGCCGAAAAAGCGCAAGCCGCTTACGTTCTGGCTGTGCCTGTAATCGACCGTATGGCCGACAAGGGCATCATCCACAAGAACAAGGCTGCTCGTCACAAAGGCCGTCTGAATGGCCACATCAAGGCGCTGAAAGAAGCTGCAGCTGCCTAAGCGACGCGCTAGTCGAAAAACCGACCCTAGGGTCGGTTTTTTGTTGCCTGCGATTTGTGCAAGCATCCCGCCCAGTTGATTACGATCGGCTTTTTGTAGGAGCAGCCTTGTGCTGCGAATGGGCTGCATAGCAGCCCCAGGCTTCAGCTGACAGCGACATTGTCGGGGCTGCTACGCAGCCCATTCGCAGCACAAGGCTGCTCCTACGGAAAAGCGCAAGGCTGCACTTGGCAGCCCTGCCTCCACATCACTTGGCAATCTGAATCTTCGGCGCCCACTGCAGCCATTCATCCTCGGCCTTGTCGAACAAGGCGAACGTCTGCTGCGGCCGTGCCGGGTTGCCCATCTGCTCGCCATCCGGCGTGGCAAAGGCGATACCGCCGTCGATCATGGTCTCCACCGACTCGGTACGCACCGTAGCCCCCTTGAACAGCCCCCAGTCGAAACCGAAGCCGCTGCTGTTCCAGAAACGGCTGCCGCTGCGCACCAAGGCCGCGTAGCGCGGCTCGATCAGGATATGGATCAATACGCGGTCAGCACTCTGGCCCAACTCGAAGCCCGTCACCTTGCCCACCGCAACCTCACGATAGGTCACCGGCACGCCCGGCTTGATCGAGCCACGGCGCGGGGCGCTCAGCGTCAACGGCAGCCCGACTTCAGGCCCTGCCACCTGCGGGGCGTCGGCCAAGGCGATGAAATCGCGCTGCGGGCCACGGTCCTTGGCAGCCGGCTGCACTTCCAGGTACTGCCCACCCACCAGAGTGTCGAGGTTCTGCGTGCGCACCAGGCCAAAGGCTGGCTTGACCACCCAGAACTGCGTACCGACGCGGGCGATACGGTCCGCCGCTTCGGTAATGCGCGCCCGCAGCAGCACCGCCTGCAAGTCATCGGTCAGGTCGACGCTCTCGACGCTACCCACATCCAGGCCGCGGAAGCGAATCGCCGTGCCAGGCTTGAGGCCGTCGGCACGGTCCACACGAATGGTGATCAACGTACCCGCGCGGTTGACCGCCTCCTGGCTGTCATGCAGGCGGAAGCGTGGGATGTGTCGTTTGAGCGGCACATCAGGCCGTGGCGTATCGAACGCGATACCACCAGCCATCAGGGTCTGCAGTGATTCACTCTTGATCTTGATGCCCGAAAGGCCGCCCGTCAGGGTGATGCCACTGACATTCCAGAAGCGCGACGAACCGTTGACCAGCTTTTCGTATTCCTTCTCGATATGCACACCGATCAGGATGCGATTGCTGTTGCGGGCGAACTGGTAGCTCTGCACGCTACCCACCTTCACCTGGCGGTACATGACCGGGCTACCGACTTCCAGCGAACCCAGGGTGTCGGCGAACAGCACCATGTGCAGGCCTGGTGCCTTGAGGTCGAGCGGCGGCGCCTTGGCGCGGGCTTCGAACTCACGCTCGGGCCGCGCCCCTTTCTCACCAGGGCGAATGGCAATGTAGTTACCCTTGACCAGCGCCTCCAGGCCAGTGATACCCGCCAGGGAAATTGACGGTTTGACCACCCAGAACTGCGTGCCCTCGACCAGATAATCCTCGGCCAACGGGTCCAGCGTAAGCTCGGCCGAGGCACTGGCCAGGTTGTCTGCCATTGTCAGGGCTTTCAGCGAGCCTACCTGGATGCCCTTGTACATGACCGGTGTACGGCCCGCCTGCAGGCCCTCGTAATCGCTCAATTTCACCTTCACCCGGATACCGGCCTGGGCCGCATCGAAGTCCTCATACAGACGGAACGGCAGGTTCGAGTCGGTGGGTGGACTGTCCTTGCGGTGTTCCGGCGTGGCAAAGGCGATACCACCGGCGACAATGCTCGACAGCGATTCGCTACGCACTTTCACGCCCGACAGCGAGGCATCGATGCTGACGCCGCTGGCATTCCAGAAACGCGTGTGCTTGCGCACCAGGCTGGCATAGGCCGGCTCGATGAAGACCTTTATCTCGACAGTGCTCTGGTCCTCGGACAGGCGGTAGCTTTTAACCCGGCCAACCTGGATCTGCTTGTAGAACACCGGGCTGTCACGGTTGAGCGACCCAAGCCGCTCAGCCTTGAGGGTAAGGTGCAGGCCCGGCTCGGTGTCCGACAGCGGCGGCGCAACCTTCAAGGCAGTAAAACGCTTGGTGCGCTCCCCCTCCCCTGGGCTGACGGCGATGTAGTTGCCTGACACCAGAGTTTCCAGGCCGGAAATACCCGCCAGGCTGACGCTCGGCTTCACCAGCCAGAAACGCGTGCCTTTGGTCAGATGCGGCTCGGCAGCCTTGTTCATCTCGATGGTGGCGATCACCCCCTGGTTCTCACCCTTGGCGTCGAGCACCAGGCTCTTGACCTTGCCAACCGGCATGCCCTTGTAGATCACCTCGGTCTTGTTGGCGACGATACCCTCACCCGACTCGAAGCGGACTTCAATTTCCACACCGGCATCACGGTAAGCCTGCCACGCAAGCCAGCCACCGATCATCAAGGCGATCAAAGGCAGGATCCATATGGCCGACCAGTTCGAGGCTGGGCGGGTTTTAGCCGTTGGCAGGTCACTCATGGTCGTCATCCGACTCCGTGTTGTCCCAAATCAGTCGGGGATCGAAAGTTAAAGCGGCAAGCATTGTCAGGATCACCACAGTTGCAAAGGCGACAGCGCCCAGGTTGGCTTCGACACTGGCTATTCGGCCGAAATTCACCACCGCCACCAGGATGGCGATGACAAAGATATCGAGCATGGACCAGCGCCCAATGAATTCGATGAAGCGGTACATCAATATCCGTTGACGTGCCGAAAGCGGCTGACGGCGCTGAACGGAGTACAACAGCAAGCCGATGCCCACCAGTTTGAACGTGGGCACCAGGATACTGGCAATGAACACCACGGCAGCAATGGGCACCATGCCATGCTTGAGCAAGGTGATGACGCCGGACATGATCGTGTCGGGGCTGCCTTGGCCCAGGGTGCTCACGGTCATGATCGGCAGCATGTTGGCCGGGATGTACAGGATCGACGCGGCAATCAGCAGCGCCCAGGTACGCGCGATGCTGTTCGGCCGACGGGCATGCACGATGGCACCGCAGCGTGTACAGGTTTGTGAAGTGCTGTCTGGCTGTTGCCGGTTCAGCTCGTGACATTCATTGCAGACAAGAATGCCTGCATCAATCGCCCGCATGCAGGTCCTCCCCTGATAGCGCACTCCAGATCTGGTGCGGTGACATCACCACCTCGAGCCACACCTGGATCAATAACAGGCTGATGAAGCAGAACAGCCCCAGGCCTACCGTCAGCTCGGCCAGGTCCACCAGCTTGACGATGGCTACCAGCACGCCCATGAAATAGACCTCGAGCATGCCCCAGTCACGCAAGTGGTGATAGATGCGGTAGAACAGCAGGCCGAAACTACGCCCCACGTTCAGACGGATACTCAAGAGCACGACCAGCTGACAGAGCAGTTTTGCCAAAGGGATGGCCATGCTGCACAGGAAAACCACGACGGCCACACCGCGCATTTCCGAGTTGTACAGGCCCAGCACGCCGCTCCAGACGGTATCGTCCGATGTTTGGCCAAGCAGGTGCAGCTGCATGATCGGCAGGAAATTGGCAGGCACAAACAGCAGCAAGGCGGTGAGCACCAGGGCCAGGCTGCGGTTGACCACATTGTGCCGATGGGCGTACAGCTCATAGCCGCAGCGCGGGCATTGGGCTTTCTCATCATGCTGGAGCACGGGCTTGCGCAGCAGCAGGTCACATTCATGACAGGCGACAAGCTCGTCCAACGGCAACTGGGCCAGGGTTTCAGGTTCGACAGGATTGGGCATATAGCGCTTCTGAATAGGTGCGTGGGCCTATTCTAGTGTTCTGGCTCGAATTGTGGGAGGCGACGATTGAACGGTGACCAGTGCGGGCGAGTCGAGGCGTCGAACCGCCGCGAAGCGGGCGACGTGGTGGATGGCACCGGCTATGCCGGTGTTCGCGGGTGAACCCGCTCCCACAGGGGCGGCGTATGCTTGGGATTTTTTGCACCACAAAGACAAAACCCCTACCTGCATGTGCAGATAGGGGTTTTGCGAAATGAATCTTGACGATGACCTACTCTCACATGGGGAAACCCCACACTACCATCGGCGATGCATCGTTTCACTGCTGAGTTCGGGATGGGATCAGGTGGTTCCAATGCT
>NZ_LQXW01000036.1:0-31425 GCF_001586765.1 Pseudomonas sp. ABFPK
GCATGGTTTCCAGAGGATAGGGTTTTCTACCGCCGCCGGCCTTGGGGTAGAACGGTTCGATCAGCTCCAGCAGGCCTGCCCAGGGCACCACCTGATCCATTTCGGCGAGGAAGCGCTCTCGGCGGGTCTGCTTGCGCTTGCCGGCGTACTCAAAGTCGGAAAAGCTCATCTGGCTCATGGGCGGCTCGGATCAGGTGTTGCGGGGATTCTCGCATAACTGAAGGCTTGTTCGGAGATTCCCTAGAACTCGACTCCGTCCGCCATCGCGTTTTCCGCGGTGGCACACGAATCGATCTCACCACCAAGGAATTTGCGCTTTTGCACCTGCTCATGAGCCGAACGGGCGAAGCGCTGACTCGCTCTCAGATCATCTCGTTGGTCTGGGATATGAATTTCGACTGCGACACCAATGTCATCGATGTAGCCATCCGGCGCTTGCGCTCGAAGATCGATGACCCGTTTGAAACCAAGCTCATTCACACGCTTCGTGGCGTTGGGTACGTTTTTGAGGAACGCGCATGAGGCCATTCAGCCTGGCTGCAAAGCTGGGACTAAAAGTTGGATTGATGAGCGCAGCGCTGCTGCTGATGTTCGCTACCTTCGGTTACATGATGGTTGGGCAAGCACTGGATAGAAATGCTCGCATCGATCTCGGCGTCAAAATGGAGGCAATGGCGCACAGCCTTTCCGAAATCACTGATATTGCCGATGTCAGTTCAGATTCGCACAAGCTGGTGGATTTGGTCACAGGCCAGAACAACCTCTACGTAAGCATCTACAGGTCCGCAGAGAGTGAAGATCCTTTACTCACCATCGGTTCCAAACAGATCAATCGAGAGGTTCATAGGTTCCAGGCTGCGGCGCAGACCACGGAATATGAGTGGAGCGACTATAACGGACGCCCCCTGCTCAGTGCTTCTCAGGCCATGACTCTGGGCGATGGTACGGAGGTCGGCGTCTACATGACTGCTGATCAGTCATCCAATGAAGCCCTACTCGATGCGTTGTTAACCTGGGGCCTAATGATGTCCCCTGTCATCCTCGCGTTGATCCTGGCCATTGGTTGGTGGACCGTGCGCAGAGGCCTGCTGCCACTGACCAAGTTCCTCAAGATCGCGTCGAAGATCTCAACCGAGAGCCTCGACCATCGCCTTCCAACTGATGGGATGCCTGCAGAACTCAAGAAGCTCGCCGACGGTATCAACATCATGCTGGCTCGCCTGGATGATGGGGTTCAGCAGCTCTCGCAGTTTGCTGACGACCTTGCTCACGAACTTCGGGCACCGCTCTCCAACCTAATGGGCAAGGCCCAGGTTGCCTTGACCAGAGAACGATCGCTTTCCGAGTACCGGGAGGTTCTAGAGTCGTGCACAGAAGAGCTGGACCGCATGAGCCGCATGGTTTCCGACATGCTGTTCTTGGCCCAGGTCAGTCATCCAGCATCCATGGTGGAGTTCGAACCCGTTTCCTTGGTGGACGAGGTTCAGCGAGTGTGCGATCTCTTCAGCATTTCGGCAGAAGAAGGCGAGATCCAGCTGCAGATCTCTGGCAGTGATGACGTGGTGCGCGGGAACCGCCTGATGGTTCAACGTGCCGTCTCGAATCTGGTCTCGAACGCGATCCGTTACTGCCCTCGCGGCCGCACGGTCTACGTGAAGGTGCAGCATAGTGCGAGCGGTACGACGTTGAGTGTCGGCAACCCCGGCCGCGGTATTGCCAAGGAACACCATGCGCACTTGTTTGAGCGGTTCTACCGTGTGGACAAGAGCCGAGCACGGAGCGAAGGCGGTACCGGTCTTGGCTTGGCCATTGTGCAGTCGATCATGAGCCTGCACCAAGGGTCGGCGAGCGTGGAGGTGACCGAAGAAAACTTCACGTGGTTCCACCTTCACTTTCCCGCAGCCCAGCAAATGCAGCCGGCAATGACCGCCGCTTAAATTGCGCAGACACGATTAGGCCCGTCAATCGACGGGCCTTTTTGTTTGCCTCAATGCATCAGTGCCGGAGGACCACAGGGTCCATGGGCGACCGCAGAATCACCGACTTGATGATCTTCTGCTCGTCAGGATTGGCATTCTTCCACAGGTGGGAGAAGTACTGAGCATTCACTTTCTCTTGAGCACTTACGCTGCCGGCGGCATCGATCAGGCGCATTGTCGAGTAGACACAGATCAGCGCCAGAATGAAGAACGCCGTGGCAACCACCATCACATAACGCTTGGCCAGCACCGGTGCACGCTTGAGCTCCTGGATAGAGGCGTCCGCGGCCTTTGTCGCTGCTGTAAGCTCCGAAATCAGTGGCTGGATGGCGGTTTCGACTCCGCGGCATGCAGCTGAATATGCTGATGCAGCGGCGCGCAAGGCAACTTCTTCCGCATTCGACCAAGCCTTCTCCGCCTTTCGCACCTCCTCCTGAATCTGCCGGCCGACAGCGTCCACCTGTTCCACCAGTTCGTTCGACCTCTCCAGAACAGCGCTGGAGGTGCGCGTCTGCGAGGTCAGCTCGTCGAGTTGGACAGTGAGTTTTTCAGTGCAGCGGCGAAAGTCACCGATAGCAACTGCCCAGGGCTCTATGTCATTCATGGCTATCTCCTAGGGCGGCCAACAACGCCGCGCTGAATTAACGCGCTAGATATCAAAATTGTAATTTAAGACAAAATTCGAAGTCGCCCTCGACAGTGCCGAGATAGACATGATCCTTCCAGATTTGACGATTTAACGCATCCTATCTGCAGCCAAAATTACGGAATTGTAATTATTGACTCACCTTGTCGTTAGCTTCGCGTTCCTAAACTACAAACCAACAAAGGCCGCTAATCAGGTAGGCCTAGTATGAACCGAGGTTCACAATGAAATTTGTCAAGTCTATCGCTATTGGCAGCCTGCTGCTGGGTCTCATGGGTACCGCTTACGCTGAAGGCGGCTTCGAGCGAGCGAAACAGTTCAACGAGAACTTCCGAACCGAACAGGCTCGCCTATGGAGCGATGACTCTTCGGACCAGAACAAACAACAAGTCGCTCAAGAGCAAAAGAAAGAAAGCAAGGATGGTAAGGAACAAGCCGACAATTAATCGGCGGTTAAATAGGACTTCAAATGACGAAAGTAATCGACAAAAAAGCCAGGGTAAAACCTGGCTTTTTTGTGCTTAGAATTTAGCCTTCGTTCTTGCGAGGCGTTTCCGCATTGCTTTCTCCGGCCAGACCCTCGGCACCTTGTGCGGTACGCTTCCAATGGCACAGCAGGAGCTGGCTGGCGTTCGCTTCGGTAATCGATGTGCAAGCTAGATCAGCGGGCAGACCATCCTTGCTGTCTCGCAAGCGCCTGGACAGATAGAACGAGCCATCCTGCGGCCACTTGGCAGGATCCTTGATGTTCTCGGACTTCCCGCTGCTGTAAAACTCCGACGAGTATGAGCGGCGGCCAGGATAGATCAGGGGAGCGGAATGAGCAGACTGCACATTGAGCCAGGCTTGAACCACATCTCGCTGATTCTGAGGTCGCTCCTCTAGTACCCCGGCGTAGATGATGCCCGCACCGATGATTGGCAACACCAATGCGCTCGCAGCGGCAGCCCAGGTGGTCTTCGGGCCAACTTCGCTGACCCGTGCAGACAGCAGCAAGGCCCACGCTGGCAGCGCGGGTAGCAGGTAGGTCCACAGAATGTTGCCTGCAAATGTGAAGAAGACCGGTGTCGCCAAGGCCCACAGCCAGAGGTAGGCTTCGAAGCGCTGCATCGATCCACGCTTGCGGATCAACAGTGGTAGGAACAAGGCCCATGGCAGTAGCGACAATCCGAGCTGGATCCAGATGCTGCCGTACGGCTTGGCATGAGCACTACCATAGAGGTCCCCTGCCCAGTTACTGACGACGTAGCGGCTCCAGTGCTCACCAACGAAGAAGTACTCCATGAAGCCGGGCGTTTTCATTTCGGCCGCGACATACCACGGCACGGATATACCGAACATGAGCACAAGGCCGCTAATCCAGGGAAGCCTCAGTACCCGTCCCCATTCCTTGTAGATAACGAACCAGGCGAATGCCGGCGCCCCCATAAGCACAAGGGTCAGCGGCCCTTTGGCAAGCAAGCCCAGCCCGAGACCTGCGAACATCAGGTAGGCATCCGCCTTGCTGGCGCACTTCATCCAACGCCAGAAACCGTAGCTGGCCAGCAGAATCGAGAACGACAAAACAGGGTCAGTCAGCACAACACCGCTGGAGACCAGGCCAAGTGTGGTGCTGGAAAAAATAATGGCAGCCCAGATGCCGGCGTTACGAGAAATCTGCTGCGTACCGAGTTTGATGATGATGAAACAGCTTGCCAGGTGTAGTAGCCACGCTGGGAAACGCGCAGCGAACTCGTTAACGCCGAAGACCGTCATGCTCGCGGCCTGAGTCCAGAAGGACAACGGAGGCTTGCCCCAGAATGGTACCCCGTAGTCGAACATGGGCGTGATCCAGTCATTCAACTCGACCATCTTGCGAGCCATTTCAGCGTAGCGGGCCTCAGATGTGTCCATCAGCGGGTAGATGCCCAGCCCCACCAAGCGCAATAGCAAAATCGAACCCAGGATCAACCACAGCGTCCTCTCGTTCTTCAGATTCAGCATTTCTTACCCTCGATCGAAGCCATCGAAGGGTGGAGTGACACGGGATCTACCTTGTTGCTGTGCTTCAGGAAATAAAGAGGCCGGCGCTTCACTTCCGCGAGTGTCACGCCCAGGTACTCTCCCACCATGGCGACACCGACGCACATGAATGAAGCCATTCCGACGATCAGGTGATGGATGTCGAAACTGCCTGCCACAAGCGACGCGAGCATGTAGCAGATGCTGGAGACGAATAGTCCGAAACTGATGAGGCTGAAAATGCGCAGCGGTTTGCGAGAGAAGCTGACGATGCTCTCGATGGCCAGATTGAACAGGCCAGATGCATTCCACTTGGTGCTCCCGGCATGGCGAACAGTGCGATTGTAGGGCAGTTCGATAGTACGAAAGCCTACCCAGCCGATCATGCCTTTGAGAATCCTGGAGCGTTCGTCCAGCGCCCGCAGTGCTGCCAGCGGCGCAGGCCCAATCAATCGGAAATCGCTGACATCGGCCGGCATGTCCACCTTCTCCACCAGGCGCTGCATGACCCAGTAGTAAGCCCGGGCACTCATGCGCTTGAACCACGAATCACCGATTCTCAAGTTGCGCTGCATGTTCACTACGTCGTAGCCGCGTTGCCAGTAGTCCACCATGGCCGCGATGAGCTCTGGTGGATCCTGCAGGTCGACATCAATGAAAATCAGCGCACTGCCACGGGCATGATCTATCCCGGCACTCAGTGCAGCCTCTTTACCGAAGTTGCGACTCAGGGACAGGCAACGTACAGATGACCCATCCTGATAGTGGCGAAGAATGTCGGCTGTCCGGTCACTACTGCCGTCGTCGACATAGAGGATTTCGCAGGAGACGGGTAAGCGCTTAACCACGCGGGTGATTCGCTGGTGGAACTCGGGGATGGTTTCCTCTTCCTGGAAGCAAGGGACCACGATGGTTAACAAGGGATCAGGGCGCTCGGGAAAGCGATGTAATGTCTGCATGATTGAATGTCCAAAAACGATGTGCAATGAATCCAAGTGCAGTGAGGCTTAAGGTCACTAGGACTTGGGAGATAAGCGGTGACAGATTCGACTTGATGAGGAACCACATACCCACGCGATTGCCGAAGTTTGTGGCTAACGCGACCAGTGCAAACCTGACAGGCTGAAACTTACGAGAGCCATCTGCCACAAAACAGAGCGCCCTATTTCCAATAAAGCTTGCGATTGCGCCAACCATGCCGCCACAGATACTGGCCAGCAACGGAGTAGCAAATTCTGTCGTAACCAGCACTAGGAACACCACGTAATGGATTCCCGTTGCTATGAAGCCGATCCCCAGATAACGAATTAGTAAGGTAATAAGAGGTGGGTTTTGATTTTCCATGGCCAAAGCCTATGGAGGCAAAGGTGAAAAAACAGTGAACTAAATGTAAATGCTTAATTAGCTGAATCTATATATGATAAGTAATGAGTTGGCGCACTAGACTAGCACGCTACAATATCAGAGGGATTGCCTGAGGATTACGCTTTTGAAATAAAGGCCTGCCAATAACGCACGCATGACCTGTGCATTACAATGTTGTCAAGATAAGGAAATGTCAGACGACATTGAGCTAGATTCCCCGAATGAAGGGGGATCGAATGGTTACACAAAATGAAACATATACAAGCAGCGTTGTTTCTTACAGTCCTGACATATTGGATGATCTGCCAATTGATGATCAGCTGGCCGTAGAGTTTTTCGCAACAGCACGTTGTGCCAGTTTCAAACAGGCTGCCCGAGGGCTCAATGTGCCAGTGGTAGGCCTTCGCAAACGCTTGGAGAAACTGGAAGAGCACATTGGTGCTCCCGTGTTTGTCTACAAGCACAACAAGCTTGCTCTGACCCGGACAGGCGAGAGGGTCAGCCAGTACCTGTGCCAACTCTTCGGCCCTGAAGGCCTGGGCAAGTCTGGTGAAAAGGAGGACTCCAGGCTTACCATCGCGATCACAGAGCCAGTGCTGAGCGACATCGTGAACCGCGATCTAGTCGCCTACGTACGCGATCATGCCGAAATGCGGCTGGAAATCCATTCAGAGTGCACAACGCAGATGCTTTCTGAGTGTGAAGTCGATGTGGGTATCGCTTTCGTGAGCCCAGATGATGAGGGCGCTTTTGATCGCCATCCTACGTATAGGTTTGAACGGCTCGGCCGGATTGGGCACGCGCTGTTCATTTCCAGCCGCTACTCAAGGAGCGTCACCCTACCAGTGCAGAGCCTGGATTTGCACAACTTCATGCTCGTTGTCCCTTGGGATGAAGAGATCTTGGCGGGCTCACGAAAGTGGGCATCGATAATGGCTGAGCATCAGGGCGGTACCACTCGGGTAAAGAGCTATAGCTTATCCCGTGGCCTTGTCGTAGGGGGCGCGTGTATCGGTGTGCTGCCCGACTACAGTCGAAAGATGGAGAGGAACATTCTGCCGGTGCCGGGCTTTTTGGACGATCTGGAGGAGAAAGATGTCTTTCTTGTTATCAAAACGAAGCTTGTCCGTAATCCGCACGTTCTGGGAATCCGAAGATTGATCAAGAAGAGCTTTTTTGATAAGAAGGACTGGCTTGTTCGGTAACAGTTTTGTTAGGTTTAAAAATTTCCCCTTAACACTATAGAAACACAACTGTCATATTCGCTTGCAATCTAGTCAGAGTGCTTAGAACAAAGGCATCTTGTTACAGCAGGTGACAACCGTGGCCTGCTCCCATCTGCAAGATAAATTTAGGCCGACGCAGGGCGAAATACAACGTCGGTAGCTAAGCACTTAACATACGAGAGGCAAGCAATGATCCGTTCTTCGAACATGCGGGAAAAGCTGTTGGCTGCCGCAATAGTAGGCACATTTTCCTCGCAAGCATTCTCCGGAACAGTAACCACTGACGGGGCTGATCTCGTTCTGAAGACCAAGGGCGGTCTTGAAGTATCGACTACTGACAAGGAATTCAGTTTCAAACTGGGCGGTCGAGTCCAGGCTGATTACGGCCGATTCGATGGCGTTTTCACCAAGAATGGCGATACCGCGGATGCGGCTTACTTCCGTCGAGCCTACATTGAGTTCGGCGGCACCCTGTACCGAGACTGGAAGTACCAGGTCAACTACGACCTCTCCCGCAACACGGGCAACGACTCCGACGGCTACTTCGACGAAGCCAGCCTGACCTACACCGGTTTCAAGCCGGTCCAACTGCGCTTCGGCCGTTTCTACACCGACTTCGGTCTTGAGAAAGCCACCAGTTCGAAGTGGACCACCGCCATGGAGCGGAACCTCTCGTACGACCTGGCGGACTGGATCAACGACAACGCTGGCATGGGTATCCAGGCCACCAGCACCATCGCTGACATGGCTTACGTGTCCGGTAGCGTTTTCAGCGAAACCAACAACAATTCTGATGGTGACAGCACCAAGCGCTACAACGTGCGTGGTGTCTTCGCTCCATTGAACACGGATGGGAATGTCCTGCACGTCGGCGCCCAATACGCCTATCGCGACCTCAAGGACAGCGCAGTTGATACTCGGATTCGCTCACGCCTCGGTGTCCGTGGCGTCGATACCAATGGTGGCGGTGATGCCGGCACGAACGGCAACCGCATGCTCTTTGGCGGTGCGGCAGCACAGGACGGACTGTGGAAGGACGATTCGGTTTGGGGGCTTGAGGGCGCCTGGGCCACCGGCCCATTCTCGGTTCAGGCCGAGTACCTTCGCCGCAAGCTGAAAGCTGACCAGGCCAGCAATGACCTGAAGGCCTCTGGTTATTACGCCCAGATGGCGTACACGCTGACCGGCGAGCCGCGCATCTACAAGCTTGACGGTGCCAAATTCGACACTATCAAACCACAGAACAAGGAACTGGGTGCCTGGGAAGTCTTCTATCGCTTTGACGACATCAAGGTCGAAGATGGCAACCTGGTCACCGCTGCGGACCAGTCGAACGAGCGCAAGGCCAAAAGCCACACGTTGGGTGTGAACTGGTACGTCAACGAGGCCGTGAAAGTCAGTGCCAACTACATCAACGTGCGCACCGACAACAACGAGAATACCGTGGGCGACGACGGCGGCAATGCCATCGTGACCCGCCTGCAATACGTCTTCTGATCCCTCTCATCAGTCTGACGTGAGAAAGCCGGAAGCGCTCAATGTGCTTCCGGCTTTCGTGTTTCTGACGTGATCAAGCATGGAGCGCCCTCCTCCTACCTCCATTCGCTTACGATGACCTCTCTTGCCAAAGCTCGGCGAATCTGGTGAGATTGCCGCGTCGGGATTTGCATGGTGGCCGTGCAAGCAAATCAAACCTGACTCCTACTCATGATTGAACCTGATTCGACGTCCAGCTTCGCGTCTAACGGCCCTACAAGCGCAGCTACCCCAACGTCGCTCATTAGGGGATAGTCATGTCTGCCAAAAAGCTGCTTCAACCTCTCGCTGCTCAGCTGCACGCCTCATTCTCGGCTTCCGGCCGCCCGTACCCTCACCAGCACATTCACCAGCTGCTCCACGCTGCCATTGGTTCCGTCGCCCCGGAAGTTGCCTCCAAAGACAAACTGCCAATCCAGGTGCGCCGTGATAGCGACAGGCAGTACAACCTCTACGAGACGATCGAGCGAGCGAAAAAGTGCTTGGGATTGACCGATCTTCAAGCAGTCGGCGCGGCTGAAGAAGTCATCGAGGTGCTACGAGCTTCAGGGATCGGCGTGAACCAGGTTCGCCTGCTCCTCGACCCCTCCTTTACTTCGACGACTCGTAAAAAGGCCTTCAAGGCCCTCTGCAAGAATCTGGATCTGAACGAGCTCGGCGATCGGTTCGTCCCGAAAACGGCGACGCTGGCCATAGCGGCGGGAATGGCACCGCCTCCGAAAAACACGTGGAAAGATCGCTTCGCCCTGGCTGCAGCTTTCCCTCTACGGGGACAGAGCCAACTCGTTGAAATGGTGACCCGAAGCGAGTGCTACTTATGGGTATTTCCGCCGACTGACCATCATGCTACGGCTCCCGCGACTCACGACCGTTTCTTCGGTGAGCAGACCTATCCGAGTGCTGAGATGGGCATGGGTTTCAGCATCATCGATTCCGGCTGGGCCCGTCCCAAGTACTCGATGCTCTCCAAGCAGCCGGAGGAGACCTTCATCCAGTATTCGCTTTCGGCGCCAATGTGGTCCTGGAGCGCACAAACTAATACCTGGCGGCTGGGAAATATCCTTCGCACCCAGATCCTTGACGGGGCTCCTTGGCGTAACGAGCCCTTGAGCGATGTGCTGCCAGGTGGTCTGAAGTCTCTGCCGCGGATTTATGGGTGCACCACCTGCCAAACGCTGTTCGTCGAGAAACACAGCGGCTATCCGGATGTACCCACTCAGTGCCAATGCGGTGAGGCGAGCAGTACGGGTGACCAAAACGAGTCACCTGCTCTCAATAGCTGATTTTCCTTACGGTGGCGGGCTATGCCCCCCGTTAGGGATTGGCTATGGGAGCGGGATTCGCTCACCCCAAAACTGAAGGCGCCGCCATCTAACCGAGCGATATGAGCTGAATGCTCGCGGAGTAGATATGCAGAACAGTACCAACAAACAAGACACCCTGGCGGCGATCAATGCACTTGTGGAGATTGCGTATGATCAGGGATTTGCGAACGGACACGGGGTCGGCAATCAAGTCGGTTTCGTAGCCGGTGTCATGAGCCTCAAAGCTGCGTTGGCCTGCGGCTTACGGCACGGCTCACCTGAATGTGGAAAGGCCCTTGAAAGCCTCAAGCGCATCGGGATCGACGAGTGAGAAAAAGTATGGGTCGTGCGCTGATCGCGCACGACCCATACTTCTACTTCAGGTCATTTCCCTGCTTAGCTTCATGATTGAAGCTCAGGGATCAGGTGCTTCTGCGGTAGGCCAACAACCGCAAGGCGTTGAAGACGACCAACAATGTGGAGCCCTCATGGATTGCAACAGCAGCACCAATGCTCAAGCCCATGATGGTCGACGGAACCAGGATGGCCACAATCCCCAAGCTGACGAACAGGTTCTGGCGGATGATCGATCGCGTGTGACGGCTCAAACCCACCGCAAATGGGAGTTGCCTGATGTCGTCAGCCATAAGCGCGATATCAGCTGTTTCCAAGGCGACGTCAGATCCGGCAGCCCCCATTGCGATGCCAACGCTCGAATTGGCCATGGCAGGGGCGTCATTCACGCCGTCACCCACCATGGCCACCTTGGCGCTAAGGCGCAGGTTCTTGATGGCCTTGACCTTGTCTTCCGGCATCAGGTCTCCCCACGCCTCATCTAAGCCAACTTGTTTGGCTACCGCCTCTGCAACGCGGTTGTGGTCTCCAGAAATCATGACCATGCGGTCGATGCCCATCTCTCTGAGTTTCTGGAGTGCCTCTTTGGCCCCCTCTCGGGGTGTGTCCAATAGCCCGATAGCGCCCAGATCCTTGTCAGCACGACGTATCACCATGGTTGTGCGGCCCGACTGACGTAGACGCTCTGCAGCCTCCAGGGCAGCCTTGCTCAGTGCGGGAATACCATTGGTACCGAACATCTCGACCTTGCCAATCCAGACGAACTGCCCATCAAGCTCAGCACGCACGCCGCGGCCAATCATGTTGCTCATGTTCTTGGCTTGGATTCGGCGCCGTGTGCCAATCATCTCTTCACCGTCACGCACAATTGCCGCAGCCAGCGGATGGTCGCTCATCGACTCCACAGCGATGGCGACGTTTAGTAGATCCTCGATCTGCGTGCCGCCCACGGGTATTACATCGGTAATGCGTGGGCGCCCTTCGGTCAGGGTACCGGTCTTGTCGAATGCCATGGCATTCAAGGCGCCAAGCTCTTCAAGTGGCGCACCGCCCTTGATCAGCACGCCACCTCGGGCTGCCCTGGCGATGCCAGAGAGAATGGCGCTTGGTGTAGCGATCGCGAGCGCGCAGGGGCTGGCTGCAACCAGAACGGCCATCGCCCGGTAGAACGAGTCACGGAAAGGCTCGTCAAGAAAAATGCCGGCAAACAGCAGCCCTACTACCAGCAGCAAAACTACCGGGACGAATACCCGCTGGAAGCGGTCCGTGAACTGCTGGGTCGGTGACTTCCTGACTTCGGCTTCACTGACCATCTTGATGACCCGCGCCAAGGTACTTTCAGTGGAGCGCCGTGTTACCTCAACCTCGATGAGAGTTTCGCCATTGATGGTGCCGGCGAAGACTTTCGAAGCTGCATCAACTGCATCTGGCTTACTACGTGCGAGCTCGACATCAGCGACAGGTTGCTTGTCCACGGGGACGCTTTCACCGGTCACTGGCGCCTGGTTGATACTTGAGGAGCCCACGACTACAAAACCATCGGCCGGCAGGCGGTCATTTGGGCGCACGATGACAACGTCACCGGGAACCAGCAGTTCCACCGGCATTTCCGTCGTGCCATTTGCTCTGCGTACGATCGCCGTGGCCGGTGCGAGCTTGGACAGTGCCTCAATCGCTTTCTTGGCCCGCCCCATCGCGTAGCTTTCAAGGGAATGCCCCAGACTGAACAGGAACAGCAGCAGAGCCCCCTCAGCCCAGGCGCCGATGCTCGCGGCACCGGCTGCGGCGAGAAGCATCAGCGAATCGATCTCGAAGCGCTTCTGGCGGATGTTGCTGATCGCTTCCTTGATAGTGAACCATCCACCGAACACGTAGGCAGATACGTACAGAACCAGTGACAGCCTATCGATCAGCCCGAGCTTTCCTGCGAGAGCTCCGGCACCGAGCAGCACACCACAGATCAGCGCGAAGACCAGCTCGGTATTCATGCCGAAGATACTGCCATGCTCGTGGCTATGGCCTTTGTGCCCTGCTTGGTCGTCTGGGCGTTCAAGCAAACTTTTCATAACTCGTCCCTTCTGGGGTCAAGGCTTCCAATTGCCCTCTGCAGTTGGGAGCCGTCGCGGTTGGTTAGCTAAGACCTATTGCACGGTTTGCCCCGGCCCAGGCGTTAATATTTCAAAGCTATGGAGCATCGGGCGTAATAAAAAATGCCAGGCGCTGCCTGGCATTTATGAATTCTCTAATTGTTCTGTTCAAATCGTTTACTACTTGTTGTTGATGCATTGCGAATACATCGAGTAACGAACAGTCTTGAGCGTGCCCTGGGAGTCCTCGAAAGTCATCAACCGTGGGTAGACCTGGCAGGTACGGGGGTCCTGCGACTGACGTACAAACTTAGCAACGTCTATCTTCATGCCATATTTGTAATCCTGAATCTCCGGCATAGGCTTGCCATTCTTCTCGGCATACTTGGCCACCGCAGCTTGGTGCTCTTTGGTGTATTGCAACTGCTGGCTTTCAGAGAAAGTGTTAGCCTGCGAAGCCATCGAGAACACAACAAGTGCAGCGGCAATAATTAGCTTTTTCATAAGAACCTCTCAAATTCAAATCTTCTCGGGCGTAACTTTAGCAATGCACAGGCATCACCGGCATGACGAGAAACTTACAATTTTGAAAGGTAAGCGCATCTACCTCATATAAAACAAAAAAGCCCACAACGCGTGTTGTGGGCTTCTCTTTAGCGGCGGCTATCAGCTAACCGCCTCAGCCTCCTCACCATCTTCATCCTTGCGGTGCGCCCAGTGATACAGGGCTGGCAGTACCAGCAACGTCAGCGCGGTGGAAGACAAGATCCCGCCAATCACCACCGTCGCCAGAGGCCGCTGAACTTCTGCACCGGTACCGGTGGCCAGGGCCATCGGGATGAAGCCCAGGGACGCCACCAAGGCAGTCATCAGAACAGGTCGCAGACGGGTTAATGCACCTTCATCGACTGCCTGCCTGAGCGTTCGCCCTTCCTCCCTTAGCCCGCGGATGAAGGCAATCATCACCAGGCCGTTCAGTACTGCAACTCCGGACAGTGCAATGAAGCCGACACCTGCCGAGATCGACAGAGGGATGTCCCGCAGCCACAACGCCACGACACCACCGGTGAGTGCGAATGGAATACCGGTGAAGACCAGCATGCCGTCCTTCAGGTTGTTGAACATCAGGAACAACAAGGTCATGACCAGCAGCAAGGCGACTGGAACAACGATCTGCAGCCGTTTGGCAGCCGACTGCAGCTGCTCGAACTGGCCACCCCAAGTCGTCCAGTAGCCCGCAGGGATTTGCACCTTCTGATCCAGCGAAGCGGTCGCCTCCTCAACGAAGGATCCCAGGTCACGGCCTCGAACGTTGGCGCTGACGATTACTAGACGCTTGCCGTTCTCGCGGCTGATTTGGTTCGGGCCCAGTTGCAGGTCCAGATTAGCGACCTGCGACAGCGGGATGAAACCGATCTGGTTGGCACCCTGAGCCGCATTGGCAGGCACCGGAATCAGCAAACTGGACATCCCCGCTACGTCGGTGCGAACGGTCTCAGGCAGGCGCACTACCATGTCGAACCGACGGTCGCCCTCATACAGCGTGCCGGCCTGGCGACCACCCACGGCGATAGCGATCGAGTTCTGAACATCCGCGATGTTCAGGCCGTAGCGTGCTGCTTTCTCGCGGTCGATGTTGATTGTCAGCACCGGCAGGCCGGATGTCTGCTCAACTTTCACTTCCGACGAGCCCGGTACCGCTTTGAGCGCTGCCGCGATCTTGTTGGCGGTATTGTTGAGTACGTCCATGTCATCGCCGAAGACCTTCACAGCGACGTCACTACGCACGCCCGAAATCAGCTCGTTGAAACGCAGTTGGATTGGCTGCGACAACTCGTAGTTGCTTCCTGGAACACCCGCTGCAGCCTTCTGCACCTCAGCAATCAGCTCATCGCGAGGCTTCTTGGGGTTAGGCCACTGATCCTGAGGCTTGAGCATGATGTAGGCGTCGGAGGCGTTCGGTGGCATCGGGTCAGATGCAATTTCCGCGGTACCCGAACGTGCGAACATACGCTCGACTTCAGGCACCTGCGCTATTACCGCTTTCTCCAGACGCTGCTGCATCTCGACGGACTGAGTGAGGCTCGTTCCAGGCACACGCATGGCCTGCATCGCAAAGTCACCCTCACTGAGACTTGGGATGAACTCGCTACCCATACGACTTGCCAGCACGCCGCTCAGTACGACCAAGGCTACTGCGGCCGAGAAAGCGATGTTCCGATGTCCCAGCACCCATTGAAGAACCGGCTCATAGCGCAGTCGAGCTGTGCGCATGACCACACCTTCTTCTTCCTTCACCTTGCCAGTGACGAACATGGCAATAGCTGCAGGAACAAAGGTAACAGACAGGATCATTGCACCCAACAGCGCCATCACAACGGTGAAGGCCATCGGGTGGAACATTTTGCCTTCGACGCCGGTGAGGGCGAAGATCGGCAGGTAAACCACCATGATGATCAGCTGACCGAAGATCAGCGGCCGGCGAGCTTCTCGCGCCGCGGCAAAGACCTCGTGGAAGCGTTCAGTTTTGGTGAGCATGCGGCCATGCTTATGCTGCGCATGAGCCAGTCGACGGATCGCGTTTTCTACAATAACCACGGCACCGTCGACGATGATGCCGAAGTCGAGTGCCCCCAAACTCATTAAGTTGGCACTGACCTTGTTGTTGAACAT
Source organism: Pseudomonas sp. ABFPK (assembly GCF_001586765.1). Lineage (NCBI taxonomy): Bacteria > Pseudomonadati > Pseudomonadota > Gammaproteobacteria > Pseudomonadales > Pseudomonadaceae > Pseudomonas > Pseudomonas sp. ABFPK. Next base: position 15,172 of record NZ_LQXW01000036.1, read on the forward strand.
GCCTGTGAAGGTGAACAGCATGGACAGCGGAATCACCATCGCGGTGATCAGTGCCGCACGGATGTTGCCGAGGAACAGGAACAGAATGGCGATTACCAGAATCGCACCTTCCACCAGGTTCTTCTTCACCGTCGCGATGGCTTTTTCAACCAGGTTGGTACGGTCGTAAACGGTCACGGCCACCACGCCCTTTGGCAGGGTGCGGTTGATGTCCGCCAGTTTGGCGGCGACAGCTTGAGATACGGTGCGGCTGTTTTCACCAATCAGCATGAACACGGTACCGAGCACGACTTCGCGGCCGTTCTCAGTAGCAGCACCTGTACGGAGCTCTTTACCGATGCTGACGTCAGCAACGCTGCTGATACGAATCGGTGCACCATCCACACTGGTGATCACGATGTTGGCTATGTCGTCGATGTTGCCTACCTGGCCGGGCGCACGGATGAGCAACTGCTCACCATTACGTTCGATGTAGCCGGCGCCGACGTTGGCGTTGTTACTTTCCAACGCTGCAACCAGGTCATTGAGGGTCAGCTTGTAGGTAGCCAGGCGCTTTGGATCCGGCGCAACCAGGAACTGCTTGGCATAGCCGCCGATGGTATTGATCTCGGCCACACCCGGGACGTTGCGCAGCTGAGGCTTGATGATCCAGTCCTGGATCACGCGCAGGTCGGTCGGGGTGTACGGCGTACCGTCCTCTTTGACCGCGCCATCTTCGGCTTCAACGGTCCACAGGAAGATCTCACCGAGACCGGTGGAAACAGGCCCCATGACAGCTTCCACGCCATCTGGCAGCTGTTCCTTCGCAACCTGCAGTCGCTCGTTGATCAGCTGACGGGCAAAGAAGATGTCAGTGCCATCCTTGAAGATCACGGTGACCTGAGACAGGCCAGAGCGAGACAGGGAACGGGTCTGCTGAAGGCCCGGGAGACCGGCCATTGCTGTTTCAACTGGAAACGTGATCCGTTGTTCGGTTTCCAACGGCGAATAGCCAGGCGCTGCAGTGTTGATCTGCACCTGGACGTTGGTGATATCGGGTACCGCATCAATGGGCAGCTTTTGATAGCTGTAGATACCGATACCCGCCATGATCAGAACAGCGATCATTACTACGATGCGCTGCTCGATGGCGAATCTGATGATACGTTCAAACATGAGAAATCATCCTGTCAGTTCGCATCAGTGACCGTGTTCGGCAGAAGCTTTGCCGAGCTCGGACTTGAGTGTGAAGCTGCCACTGGTTGCTACCTGGGCGCCGGCTTCAATACCGTCGATGACTTCCACGTACCCATTATCGCGACGACCCAGTTTTACCGGGCGGGTGTCAAACCCATCTGGGGTGCGTACGAATACCGAGGGTTTGTCTTCAACGGTCTGCACTGCGTGCTCAGGGACCGCTACGGCAACTCGATCGGTTTGGGAAGTGACCGCAATGTTCACGAACAGGCCTGGACGCCAGGCACCGTTGGGGTTGGTCAAGGTGACGCGGACAGTAGCTGCACGGTTTTGCTCGCCCAGCAGGCTCCCGACATAACCCACCTTCCCTTCGACCTCGACGTTCATGTCAGGCGAAGAGACTTTCACCGCACGACCAGTCGTGACTTTGCCCAGATCTGTAGGCGGGACGGCGAAGGTTGCCCAGACCTGATTCAGGTCGGAAAGGATGAAGGCGTTGGTCGCCTCGCTGACGACTTCGCCAACGGTCAGGTGTTTCTCCACCACCACGGCGTCGAAAGGGGCTCGGAGTTCGTAACGATTACCGCCAACGGAGTTAACCGAAGCACCGATCGCACCGACCTTCTGCTTGGCGTTGGCCAAGGAGATCTCCGCTTCTTGCAGCGCTTGGCGTGCTTGGAGGTAGTCTTGCTCTGCGGAAATCTTGTCCTGCCACAGCTGCTTCTCACGCTCGAAGGTCACACGCGCCAGTTCGACGCGACGCTGTGCGGCCTGTTGTTCGCTGCGCAGGTCAGAGATCTGCTGGCTGGCGATTACAGCGAGGACCTGACCCTTTTTGACCGTCTCACCCAGATCGGCTTGGACAGTCTCAACAACGCCAGGAACACGAGGAACTACGTGGGCGGTCCGGTCTTCATCGAAGCGAATTTCGCCCGGGAAGCTCACGACTGTACCCAAGTCACGGGGTGCTGCAGCTTCGAGAGCAACGCCGGCTGCCTTGATCTGTTCAGCGCTGAGCCTCAGCTTGCCCTCTTCTTCACCACCCTCTTCGCTGTGACCTTCTTCACCATGGCCCTCATCACCTTCCTCTTTGGCGGCAGATGCGGCTTTCTTTTCGTCGCCATGACCATCGTTAGCGCCATGCTCGGCGGTACTGGCGGCCTGCTGTCCGGAACTGTTGTTCCAGGCAAGGCTGCCAAATCCGAGGGCTGCCACAGCGGCTACCGCGAGGGCGATCTTGCGTTTGTTATCCATTGCTACTCCTGCTAATCGTAGGCACCGGCTTGTTCAAGGCTGTGTGCCGAAGAAAATGTTTGGCCCGTTCAGCGAGCGCCGGCAGTTGAGCCGACTTCGCCATAAACCCTTTCCACCTGCGCACGCGCATTGGTCGCCGCTGCCAACGATTCGAGGTATTGGCCACGAGCGACGATCAAGGTGCGCTGGGCATCCAGCACTTCGATGAAGCCGAATTTGCCCATCTCGAAGCCGCGGGTTGCTGTCTCTACGGCTTGTTGGGCTGACGGCAGAATGGTCTTGTCGTAGGACTCGACCTCCTGCATGGCGGTGGACCACTGGTTCAACGCGGTTTGGGTTTCGGTGCGCAGGCGCAGCTCCACGGCATTGCGCTGGTCTCGGGCCTGATCTGCACGTCGAGAAGCGGAAAGGATGTTGCCCTGGTTGCGATCAAACAGCGGCAAAGGCATAGACAGGCCAACAGTGTTGACTCGCTCTCGTACAGAGCGGTCGTACTGGCTACCTACGCTGACAGTAAGGTTCGGGATACGCTGAGCTTTCTCTGAGCCGAGCGAGGCATCGCTCTTGTCGATCTGTACCACGGCCTGGCGCATTTCTGCGGTCTGGTCGAGCTTTGCCAGTAGATCTTCAGTACGAGGCGGCAAGCCCGGAGATAGGGTTGGCGATTCGAGTCGATCAAACACGGTGACTGAGCTGCCCGTAATTTGAGCGAGCTGTTGGTAAGCGGTTGCTTTCTCTGTTTCGGCGCGTCGAACTTGCAGCTTGGCCTCGGCCAGTTGCACCTGGGCACGGGTGGCTTCTACCGGAGACGATTTACCTGCGCGAACACGGCCATCGACGATGCGGAGACCGCGCTCAGTCAGTTCGAGAGATTGCTTGGCCAGGTCAAGGCCTGTCTGGGCCCGCAATGCGGCGTAAAAGGCCTGCACGACGTCTGCACGCAGACCGTTCACGCGACGGTCCAACTCCAGCTGTGCGGCGGTCTGCCCGTAAGTGGCGACGTCAACACGAGCTCCCCGCTTGCCACCCAGTTCCAGGGTCTGGCTAAGCGACACGGTCGTCGTGCTGGTGTTACGACGGGTGTCTTCTACGTCGTACGAAATAGTGGGGTTGGGGATAAGCCCGGCCTGCTTGCGAGCACCATCAGCGATCCCAATCTCTTGCCGGGCCGCGGCCAGGTCAGGGTTGGCATCCATGGCCGTCGAAAGCGCCTGGGGCAAGCTGATGCTTTGGGCAAGAGCTGCAGGTGCCATCAGTCCAGAAATGACTGCACAGAGTGCAGCGATCTTCCAGGGCGAGACAGAGGTCTTGGATAAGACATTGCGGTTATACCGGGGCACTTTGATGGTCCTCGTGCACAAACTTCGATAAAGCTTGGCGAGAACGCCGAAACAGCTGCCAAGCCCCACTTGATTAGGTGATGGCACTCTAAAGAGCGGTAGCTATCAGAGGGGTGGCTAGAAAATTACAATTTCGTAAGAAAGCGCTGTAATGCCCGTAAATACTGGGAAATCTAACCCGGTACTAGGATTTCGTTACAAGCAACGGAGATGGCAAACACGCGGCGCGAAGGTGCCAAATAACGGACAGATGACGAAATTGTAATTGTTCTATCACCCTCCCGTTATCTTCGGCCTGCAAATATGAGCTCGCGCTACGCTAGGCGCGCCGCCGGGTCAGAACAATTAACGACACCCGCGCAGGTAAACATAATAAAAACTGCCGTGAATCAAAGGAGCATCGGATGAAAATCAAAGTACCACTGTATTTGGCGGCAGTTTCTGCGCTGTCTGGAAGCTATGCTGTTTCGGCACAGGCTGAAGACAAGCCAGAAGGCTTCATTGAAGGCAGCAGCCTTACAGTGCTGAACCGTAACTTCTACTTCAACCGTGATAATCGCGACAGCTCGGCCCCCACTTACAACAGTGGCAAGGGCAATACCAACGGCTACTCCGAAGCCTGGGCGCACGCGATCATCAGCAAATTCAACTCTGGGTTTACCCAGGGTACTGTTGGCTTTGGCGTTGATGCCTTCGCCATGATCGGCCTCAAGCTCGACACCGGTGATGGCCGCAACGGCGGCCGTAGCTCCTTCGATGTGCTACCCGTTGATAACAAGGGCGAAGCTCGCGACGAATACACCAAGGTCGGCGGCGCAGCCAAAGTCCGCTTGTTCGATACCATCGTGAAAGTGGGTGATGTTTTCCCATCGACTCCGGTCGTTGCATCCGGTGACTCTCGCCTGCTGCCAGAAAGCTTCCGCGGCGTGACCGTTGAGAACACCAGCATCCAAGGCCTCACCCTTCAGGGTGGTCGACTGCACGCCATGAGCCAGCCACTCTCCAGTGACCTGAACGACAACTTCGTGACCTTCTACGGCGGCCCGGTCAACTCGCCATGGATCGGTTACGGTGGTGGTGACTACTCGATCAACGACAACTGGACTGTGAGCGTCTACGCCAGCCAGCTGAAAGACGTCTGGAATCAGTACTACGCCGGTACCAGCGTTGTTTACCCGCTGAGCGACGATCTGGCTCTGATCGGTGGCTTCAACTACTACAAAGCCGTAGATGAAGGTAAGAAGCGCCTGGGTGAATTCGACAACAACATCTGGAGTGCCAAGGTCGGCGTGCGTTACGGTGCTCACACCCTGGCCCTGTCGCACCAGCGCAACAACGGCGACGACGATTTCGACTATCTGCGTCAGTCGGACTCGATTTTCGTCGACAACTCCATCCAGTACAGCGACTTCAACTCGCCGAAAGAGCGTTCCTGGATGCTGCGCTATGACCTGAACTTCACCAGCTACGGCATTCCAGGCCTGACGTTCATGACCCGCTACGCCAGAGGCTCGGGCGCGGATTACTCGAACGCTAACCAGTTCTACATGCGCACCGACGACAACGGCAACCCGCTCGACAATCAGAAGCGTTGGGAGCGTGACGTCGAAGTCAAATACGTTGTCCAAACCGGTCCGGCAAAAGACTTGTCCTTCCGGTTGCGCCAGGCAACCACGCGTGCTACTGCATTCGAATCGGATCTGGATGAAACTCGTGTAATCATCGAGTACCCGCTTTCGATTCTGTAATTCGCTAACTGGACCAGTTATTCCTTAGCTGGTCCTATTAGTAAAACGAGCATTACGAATTCACCTTGAGTGGCTTAAGTGCTCCTTTGGTAAAAGGTGGATATTTGGCGCCCATTGGGCGCCTTTTTTTTGCCTAGAATTCAAGTAGGCGTTCGATTGCACGCATCGCATGCCGGTGAAGTTCATGGCTACACCAATGACCAGTTTCCTCAATGTGAGCAACCTCGCCGTCATCTGAGCGGAACGAAGCCAGCACGAAGAAGAAAATAACCCAATACTTCATAAGGTCAAATCACCTGCTGGAGAGCGGGCCCGCAACTGTCAAACCCAAACCGCGACAAGATATACCGCCAGACTATCAACTGTATTACCTAGAAATTACAAATCCGTCATTTGAGCCCCGGCACGCTCATTTTGATTTACCATCCCTTTCAATAATGCCGGCGCGCGTGCGCGGTTAATTGCTCAGTGATATCGAGACAAAATCCCATGCGAATTCTGGTAATTGAGGATGAAGTAAAAACTGCGGAGTATGTGCGTCAAGGTCTGACGGAATGTGGCTATGTCGTTGATTGCGTTCACACCGGCTCTGATGGATTGTTCTTGGCCAAACAGCACGAATACGAGCTGATTATTCTCGATATAAACCTTCCAGAGATGGATGGTTGGCAGGTCCTTGAGTTGTTGCGCCGTAAAAATTGCCCTTCCCGCATCATGATGCTGACGGCGAGAAGCCGGCTGGCGGATAAGGTCCGGGGGCTGGAGAACGGCGCAGATGACTACCTAATCAAGCCATTTGAGTTTCCTGAGCTACTGGCCCGGGTTCGCGCCTTGATGCGCAGGTCAGATCACCCTGCATCCGTAGAGGTCATTCGCGTCGCTGACCTGGAGCTTGATCAGAGCCGGCACAGGGCATTCAGGGACGGTCAGCGCATTGACCTGACCACGAAAGAATTCGCGTTACTGCATTACCTGATGCGTAATACCGGTGTGGTGCTGAGCCGCACCCAAATTATTTCGCAGGTTTGGGATATGAATTTTGACTGCGACACAAACGTTGTAGAGGTGTCGATTCGAAGACTCAGAGCCAAGATAGATGACCCTTTCGAGACCAAACTGATACATACGCTTCGGGGCGTAGGGTATGTGCTTGAAAAACGATAGTTGCCAAGCTCTCTAGTACCGAAAATCCGCTACATACTCCCGTCGCTTGCGAGCTTGAGGTTTCTGTTTACGATCCGCGGCGCTGATTCCTCACTCAAAAAATGAGGTAGGCTGTACATGAGGTATAGCATTGATTATCAGCAGGTTTCGCAAGGGCAATCTGATGCCAGCATTAATGCCTGTCCAGCTGACATTGTCTTCAACAGCGACCATGGCCTAGCTCTTATTCCGTGCGTTGGCGATGTTATCAACCTCCCCTCTACGGCGGTCAAAGAAGGGGTTTGCGGCATCGTTAGATCAAGGATTTTCAATTATCTCAGAGGTCCTGAAGAGCTGTACTGTCACGTCAATATTCTCGTTGAAGAGGCGGACATCAATTTCGGAAGTCTCATCTCGGAATACATGCGCAATCAGTCACGTGCTCGCTCGCCTTCTTCATAAAGTCGAAGGCGGGCCTGGCCATTAATGGTTGTGTATGGGTGAGGGTTCAGCAGAGCGAGCGCCTACTGAGCACCAGAGATGAATAGTCACAGCCTAGTGGCTTAACGCGGTACTGCTGGTGTACGCAGAGCTGGACTCATTGTTTTTTGAATGGCGCATTGCAGCACATAGAAATATAAAATCCCGGAAGTAAATACGATTGCGGACAGATAAGCAAACTCAGAGTCTAAAACCCCGGAAACCATATACAATTTAATCGTGATAGAACCCATAATGATTCCGGTACAGTACATGACGCCTGTGAACTGATTGCCCAAAAAACTCAGGATGCCGCTGAAGGCATTGTTCGCACTCAACAGCATTGCTTTCAGAATCGTCCAGCCGAGAATTGGCAGAAAAGCCTTGATCATGAAGGCGAATAACATCGACGATGCAAATAGTTTTATCGGGGTTTCTGCCCACGGCTTGATGGTGCCGTCTACTTCAACGCCGGTATACAAGATGATATTCAGAATAATCGCCATAAGGGTGCATATACCGAGGCGTATCATTTCCCGCTTAAGCGGGGCCATCATTATCACTGCGTGAATCTTGTTTCCAAAGTATCGTTTTAGTCCTTGAATCGACATTTTTTCTTCCTATGCTCTCGGGTATGACGCTGTTGTAGCGTTGTATAACGGTCATGCTTTTACCCGAAGAGAGGTGACGCTTCAACGGCCCTGAATGCGCAGGGGATCTCATGTCCTTCCCCTGGCTGGGTAGCTTGCTGAGAAATTCTCATCTACCTGCGTGGCAAAGATGCGGCCACCCCGCCGCCGTCAGAGCTCTGGAGGACTGGTTGCTGTCAGCAACTCATCGAGTGACGGAACCTTAGCGTTTGCACTGAGGACGAGTGTCCTGGATCGGAGTATGGATACATCAAAGAAAGATTCGGACTCGACTCTTCCGTTTACTTCTCTCCAGTGGGTGACTTCTGGTATCAACTCATTAGGCACCGGGTGTAGTGCCATAGGGTTATGGAAGACCTCCACTTCAGCAGACCACGGCTCGTAGCCATATTGCGGCCAGAGCTGACCGTAGTCGCTGGACGCTACATCCAACAGAAATGGGATACCTCGTGATGCTCCTGGAGAACGGTCGAAAAACTCACCAAACCGCAAGTATCGGTACCCGTCTAGATGAGCTCCACCTGAGATCGGCACTCGGCTGAGCTTTGGCACTGTGCAGGCATTGGTGAAAATGACCGCTGAAAGATGGGCATTTTCCCTTAGCGTAAATAGGCCGTTGGGGCGCCCTGATAGCAGAGATGTCTCTTCCTCCACAGTTATCAGGTGCGTACCACGATGCGCAGATGAGTGAACTGCAAAGCCATAGAGATAGCTGATGAGCGACTCCCTGCTCCACAGCATTGAACTGGGCGCATGGAAATCGGCTAAGGCCAGAATGAGCGGCTTACCCTCCACGTGCGGTAGGGATTCGTAGCGCTTGTCCAATTTGTTTTGGATGGTCCTCGCAAACCTTTCTGCAGCCGCTCCTAAGAAGCGCTCATGTCGGTCAGCGGGTGGGGGGACCGGCGAGGCGCCAAAATGCTCATACCGCTCTTCCGGGTTGGCTGTCACTGCTTCAACCCAGGCCTCATCTCCCAGCCTATTCTCGATGTGAAAATCGGGTGATTCTTTAGGCTGGGTGACCAAGAGTCCCTGTTCGCGAAATATCGCTAACAGGTGGGCCTCCCAAAGGCGGGTGTGAAAATTCTCAGTCTGGCAATCGGGAACCCAATTTCTGTCTGGGGATGGCAGTGCGAGATACAGTTGATTCAGCGCCCACGCCCCAATACGGCGGCTTGGATCAAATAGTGATTTGAACACCACGCTTGGTGTGCGCTTACCCATTCTGCTTAGAGGAGCACGTCGTCGTTCACCTGAAGGGAGTGGAAGCAGATGGGTTGGGGTATTGAGAAAATGGCTGATTGAGGCGCGGGCTTCGGACTCGCCAGTGGTGCACTCACTATGGCTGAGGAGCACCCACACGCTATCGACACGACGCCGCAAGGTGACAGTTCCGAAGCTGCCGGAATGGATATTCCCTATTGAGCGGCCAGTACGGGTCACCTCCGTCGAGCGCCTCGGCGGTGCGTTGCGTGTCCATTCCCAGCGCGGGTACTGGGATGCCAAAGCAGTGGTCAGTGCCACCGGCACCTGGAGCAACCCCAATATCCCTGCTTATCCCGGTGCCAAGCTGTTCTGTGGCCAGCAGCTGCATTCAGCTCACTATGTTGAGCCGCAGGCGTTCTCGGGCAAGCGGGTCCTGGTCGTCGGCGGCGGCAACTCCGGGGCACAGATTCTCGCAGAGGTTTCCCAAGTAGCGGATGAACTGGGATACGCCCACCGAGCCACTCTTCCTGCCTGATGATGTAGATGGTCGAGTGCTGTTCGAACGGGCGACAGAGCGCTGGAAAGCGCAGATGGAGGGCCGTGTGATTGACCAGCCAGTCGGTGGGCTGGGCGATATCGTGATGGTCACGCCTGTGGTCGAGGCGCGTGAGCGAGACGTTCTTCATGCAGTGAGGCCTTTCGTTCGTTTCACCCCCGACGGAGTGGTCTGGGCAGACGGCTCGGAGACCGCAGTCGATGCGGTGATCTGGTGCACCGGATTCAAGCCGGCGCTGGGGCACTTGGCGAGCTCGGGGTAGTCACTGGTGACGGTCGCGTCGAAGTTTCAGGTACACGGGCAGTGAATGAGCCTGGCCTTTGGCTCGTGGGTTATGGCGAGTGGACAGGCTCTGCATCCGCGACCTTGATCGGGGTGACGCGCACAGCCCGCAGCACTGTCGCTGAGATCGAGCAGTTTCTGGTGAAAGCGGAGGCTTGAGTGCCTCCGCTCTTCCCCTGTGCTCAGTGGGTCTTCTGCGCCATTTCGCTGTGTCTGGGCAACCCGATCGAGATGAGCGCGGCAGCCAGTACGAAAAGGCTGGAAACCCACAGGCAGGCCTCCAGGCCATAGGCTTGGAACACCCAGCCTGACAGCAGTGTACCGACCAGCCGCCCCAAGGCGTTGGACATGTAGTAGAAGCCTACGTCCAGCGAGACCCCATCTTCCTTGGCATAGCTGACGATCAGGTAGCTGTGCAACGAGGAGTTCACCGCGAACAGCACGCCGAACAGCATCAGCCCACCGAGCAGCACCACCTGCGCCGACCAGCCTGCTGATAGGCCCACGGCAATAAGCGCAGGCAGTCCGGCCAGGGCGAGAGCCCAAATGAAGGCCGCTCGGCCGTCGGGCACATGACCACGCTTCTTGCCGGTGATGTGAGGAGCAAACGACTGGACGATGCCGTAGCCAATGATCCACACGGCGAGGAAGCCGCCGACCAGCCAGAATTCCCAGCCAAACGCGGTGCTCAGGTACACCGGCAGCGCCACGACGAACCAGACGTCTCGGGCACCGAAGAGAAACAGCCGTGCGGCTGAGAGGATGTTGATCGCCCGGCTCTTGGACAGCATGTCGCGGAACTTGGGTTTGGCCTTGGCTTTGCCCAAGTCCTTTTTCAGCAGCACCAGACTGCCGATCCAGATCATGGCCAGTACTGCCGCCATGGCCAGCACCGCCAGGGTGAAGCCGAGCAACGCGAGCAGTGCTCCGCCGAGGAAAAAGCCCACACCTTTGAGCGCGTTCTTCGAGCCCGTCAGGATGGCCACCCATTTGTAGAGCGTGCCCTGTTGGCTGTCCGGCACCAGAAGCTTGATGGAGCTCTTGGCGCTCATCTTGTTCAGGTCCTTGGCGATGCCGGACAGTGCCTGGGCGGCCATCACCCATGGCACTGTCAGCCAGGTTGCCGGCACCGTGAGCATCAGCAAGGCCACGACCTGCATGCCCAGGCCGATGTTCATGGTGCGGTTGAGTCCCAGGCGGGCGCCGAGGTAACCGCCCACCAGGTTGGTGATCACGCCGAACACTTCGTAGAACAGGAACAGCGCCGCGATCTGCAGCGGCGTGTAGCCCAACGAATGGAAGTGCAGTACCACCAACATGCGCAATGCGCCGTCGGTGAGGGTGAAGGCCCAGTAGTTGCCGGTAACCAGCAGGTACTGACGCACTTCCGCAGACAGGGCTGACAACGCCTTCATGATCGCTGTTTACTCCGCTGCGCCGACCAGGCGGGCCAGTTCCGCTGCACGGTTGGCGTAGCCCCATTCGTTGTCATACCAGGCGTAGAGCTTCACCTGGGTGCCATTGACCACCAAGGTCGACAGCGCGTCGATGATCGAGGAGCGCGGATCGGTGCGGTAGTCGATGGATACCAGTGGGCGCTCTTCGTAGCCCAGGATGTCTTTCAACGGGCCTTCGGCCGCCGCCTTCAGCAGCGTGTTGACCTCTTCAGCCGTGGTCTCGCGTTCCACTTCGAATACGCAGTCGGTCAGCGAGGCGTTGGCCAGCGGTACACGCACGGCGTGACCATTCAACTTGCCGCGCAGCTCGGGGAAGATCTCGGCGATCGCAGTAGCCGAGCCCGTGGTGGTCGGGATCAGGCTCATGCCCGAGGCACGGGCGCGGCGCAGGTCCTTGTGCGGCGTATCGAGGATGCTCTGGGTGTTGGTGAGGTCGTGGATGGTGGTGATCGATCCGTGGCGGATGCCCAGGTTCTCGTGAATCACCTTGACCACCGGGGCTAGGCAGTTGGTAGTGCAGGAGGCGGCGGTAACGATGCGATGCTGCGCCGGGTCGAACAGGTGCTGGTTGACGCCCATCACCACGTTCAGGGCGCCTTTCTCCTTCACTGGAGCGCAGACCACTACACGTTTTACGCCCTGATCCAGGTAGGCCTGGAGCACGGCTACCGACTTCATCTTGCCGCTGGCCTCGATCACCAGGTCGCAGCCCGACCAGTCGGTGTCGGCGATGGTCTTGTTCGCGGTGACCTGAATGCGCTTGCCGTCGATCACCACCATACTGCCCTCAGCACGGGCTTCACGGTGCCAGCGGCCGTGGACCGAGTCGAAGTTGATCAGGTGGGCATGGGTCTCGGCGTCGCCGGCCGGGTCATTGATCTGCACAAACTCGAACTCTGGCCAGTTCCAAGACGCGCGCAGCGCCAATCGACCAATACGGCCAAACCCATTGATACCTACTTTGATAGCCATGTTCTTGTTCTCGGATCACGATTAGCGAAAGGTCAGAGGGTGTCGCTGAACTGGTTGATGTAGCCGACGTGCGCAGGGTTCTGAATGGCACGTGGGCGCAGGGCCTGGACCTGAGCAACAGCTTCCTGCACGGGAATACCGCACTCGATCATCAGGCGGGCCGCAAACAGGCCGGTGCGGCCGGAGCCGCCTTTGCAGTGAATGGCGATCGTCTTGCCAGTCATCACCAACGCTTTCAAGCGTTCCCGATGGATCTCCCAGGCGGCAGCAAAGGGCTCGCCGGGCGCCTGGTCGTCTTCCACCGGCAGGTGGAACCATTCGAGGCCCAGCAGTTGGCACTCCTCGGGCAGTAGGTCGATCTCGTTCTGCAGCAGCTCTTCACTCGGCATCAGGGTAACCAGTGCACTCGCACCGGCTTCGCGCAGTGTTGCCAGCGCTTGGGATACCGAGGTGTCCTTGGTACCAGGACACGGGGTGAAGATCAGCTGGCCGATCAGCTCGGGAGTCGCCAGCACGGAATACGGGTGCAGTTGCATGGTCAGAAAGCCTCAGATGGATCGTTGATTAACGCGTTTGGAAAGTTCTTCAGCCGACTCCTTGCGCTCGGAATAGCGATCGACCAGGTAGTCGGAGCGATCACGAAGCAGCAGGGTGAACTTCACCAGCTCCTCCATCACATCGACGACACGGTCGTAGTACGCTGAGGGCTTCATGCGGCCGGCCTCGTCGAACTCCAGGTAGGCTTTGGGTACGGACGACTGGTTGGGGATGGTGAACATGCGCATCCAGCGACCGAGGACGCGCAGCTGGTTGACCACGTTGAACGACTGCGAGCCACCGCAGACCTGCATCACCGCGAGGGTCTTGCCTTGCGTCGGGCGCACGGCGCCCATGCTCAGTGGAATCCAGTCGATCTGCGACTTGAACACGCCGGTCATCGCGCCGTGGCGCTCAGGCGAGCACCAGACCATGCCTTCCGACCACAGCACCAGGTCACGTAGTTCCTTGACCATGGGGTGGTCATCGGGCACATCATCCGCCAGTGGCAGGCCAGTGGGATTGAAGATCCGCGTCTCCGCACCGAAGTGCTCCAGCAGGCGTGCCGCTTCTTCTGTCAGCAGACGGCTGAAGGAGCGTTCGCGGGTCGACCCGTACAGCAGCAGGATGCGCGGTTTATGGGTGGACTGCTGCTCGATCGCTAGCTTATCGGCGGATGGCAGGTCGACCAGTTCGTTGTCGATATTGGGGATGTGATGTTCGGTCATGATTTTACTCCTGAGACAAGGCACCTGAGGGCTGGTCAAACCAGCGGCGCTTGAGCCACAAGGCCACGCCTACCAGCGAAATCAGCACCGGCACTTCCACCAAGGGGCCGATGACAGTGGCAAAGGCAACCGGCGATGCGAGGCCGAAGGTGGCGATGGCCACGGCAATGGCCAGTTCGAAGTTGTTGCTCGCTGCGGTGAACGCCAGCGCGGTGGTGCGTGGGTAGTCGGCCTCCAGCAGCTTGCCCATCCAGAAGCTGATGAAAAACATCACCACGAAGTAGATGGTCAGCGGGATGGCGATGCGCAGCACATCCAGCGGCAGTTGCAGCACCATGTCGCCCTTCAGGCTGAACATGGCCACGATGGTCAGCAGCAACGCCACGAGCGTCAGCGGACTGATCTTCGGAATGAAGCGTTCCTGGTACCAAGTCTCGCCCTTGCTGCTGATCAAGATCTTGCGGGTCAGGAAGCCGGCCAAGAACGGGATGCCCAGGTAGATCAGCACCGACTGAGCGATGTCGAAGAAGCTGGTCTCGATGACGCTACCCTCAAGACCAAACAGCGGCGGCAGCAGGCCCAGGAAGATCCAGGCGTACACGCTGAAGAACAGGATCTGGAAAATGCTGTTGAAGGCGACCAGGCCCGCCACGTACTGGTTGTTGCCACCGGCGATCTGGTTCCACACCAGCACCATGGCGATGCAGCGCGCCAAGCCGATGAGGATCAGGCCAGTCATGTACTCAGGCTTGTCGGAAAGGAACACTACTGCCAGCCCGAACATCAGCACCGGGCCGATTACCCAGTTCTGAACCAGCGACAGCACGAGGATGCGCTTGTCCTTGAAAACCTGAGGCAGTTCCTCGTATTTCACCTTCGCCAGCGGCGGGTACATCATGACGATGAGGCCAATCGCGATGGGGATGTTTGTCGAGCCTACCGACAGGCTGTTCAGCCACGCGGGCAATCCTTGGAACAAACTGCCCAGGGCGATACCCAGGCCCATGGCCAGAAAGATCCAGACCGTCAAGTAACGGTCGAGGAAGGAAAGTCGGCTTTTGCTCATGGTGGATCTCCCTAAACGTCAGAGCGTTCCGATGCGGGCCAGCTCGACCTTGAGCTGCGCGGCATCCAGTTGTTCAAAAGGCAGTGCGAGGAATGCCTTGAGGCGTCGCTTGATCTGCTCAAGCGTGATGTCGAAAGCCGCATCCAATTCGGCGGCGCTACCCTGCAGGTACGAAGGATCGGAAAGCCCCCAATGGGCTTTTACTGCCGGCCCGAAGAACACAGGGCAGGCTTCGCCGGCGGCCTTGTCGCAGACGGTGATGACGAAGTCCGGTGCCAGCTCGGCGTGTGCATCGCTGGATTTGCTGCTCAGGCCATCGGTGGAAATACCGGCGCGCTGCAGCGCGGAGATGGACAGCGGATGTACCTCGCCTTTGGGCTGGCTGCCGGCGCTGTAGGCCTTCATACCGGCCGGGGCCAGGTGGTTAAACACGGCTTCTGACAGGATGCTGCGGCAGCTATTGGCGGTGCAGAGGAACAGAACTTTCATCGGTTTTGCTCGGCAATGATCAGCAGCAGGTGGCGACGCGCTGTGGGCGGTCACCCATTGCGTCCAATCGAGTGGAGCTGCTGTTCAGCCACTCGCTATTGGCCTCCAGCGTGGTTTGCAGGATCTCGCGTACCCAGGCGGGCAGCTCTGGATGCAGCCGGTAGTAAACCCATTGGCCCTGGCGGCGGTCTGCCAGCAGGTCACACGTGCGCAGCTGCGCCAGGTGGCGGGAAACCTTGGGCTGGCTTTCTTCCAGCGCACAGGTCAGCTCACAGACGCAGAGCTCTTCCTCGCGGGCGATCAGCAGCATCATCCGAATGCGGTTCTCGTCGGCGAGGCATTTGAAAACCTTGGTAGGGGTCAGTGAGTCAGTCATATCGGCTCTCGATGTGCGGATTACTGCACGCATATGGTTTTTCGAATATACGCTTTTTCGAATGTATCGCAACCCCGCTGTGATCTATGACTTTACATGTGCATATTCGTGCACATATATTGGCGACATGACGATTAACCTGAACCTCCGCACCCAAGCCATCGACGCTGCCATCGAGTCGCTGGACGAAGTCTTCTTCAAAGCGCTCTGCGAGCCCTCCAGGGTCGCGGTGTTCAAGCGCGTGCTTCTACTGGGACGGGCGGATGTCGGCGAAATCGCCAAAGAGCTACCGCAGGAGCGATCGGTGATCTCCAGGCACCTGCAGGTGCTGCACGATGCCCAGATCGTGAAGGCCACCAAGGTGGGTCGGCAGGTGTTCTACGAAGTGAATGGTGGGGCGATCGTCGAGCGCCTTGAGGGCCTGCTCCAGCGAACCAAGGGTCTGGTTTCGCTGTGCTGCCCGTAGCTCGTGCCCATTTTTTGTCCTGATATATGCATGAGTGCGCATACATGAATAAATCGACTCGCGCGTTGGATGTGATCGTCATCGGTGGTGGGCAAGCGGGCTTGGCGGTTGGCTGGCATTTGCAGCAACACGGCTTGGACTTTCTGATCCTGGATGAGCAAACACACCCTGGTGGGAACTGGCGGAACTACTACGACAGCCTGCGGATTCCACGCCATCCGGCCACCCAGTCCGCTCTCATCTGGCCAGGCATTCCACGGCCATCTGGCCACCTGTTCCACGGCCATCCGGCCGGGCAGTCGGAGCGCAGCGACGCAGGGGGGGCATT
>NZ_LQXW01000037.1:0-27244 GCF_001586765.1 Pseudomonas sp. ABFPK
ACCGCTTGAAGGACAAGAGGAAGGCGGGAGTGGTCAGGAAAAATTCCAAACCCGAATGATCCAGGTGGGTCAGTATTACTTTGGTGATTCAGGGGTAAAGTGGGTCAGTTTTCAGTTGGTGTTGACATTGGCCTACTTCTAGCTGTGGCTACCGATCCGCCGCGCGGAGCAGTAGAGGGGGCAATGATCCTCAGTCCCCCCAATGCCATACGCGTAGGCGCGGAATCCAGCTATCCCTGAGCGAGTGCGGCGCTCTGCGATTGATCCCAACCTTTCACAAACCAACTATCTTCCAGTGGTTCGACCCTGAGCACTTTAACTGTGCAGCATGGAAACGTTACCTGGTTATGATTCGCTTGGTAATTTCTCAACCGCTCAAATCGTGCTTCGATGTCGCTAATGGTTACGCAGTCTGAATACGCAGGATTCTCTAGAGGCGACACAATCTGATGTTCGGGATATCCAATGGTGTCAGGAGTGCCAAGCAGCTTGTGGTCGACAGAAGTGTCGAAGCAAATGTACGTCACAAAATATCTCATGGTGCCCTATAGCTCATCGGCAAAGTTAAAATATTTTTGAGTGGTTTTTATGATCCGTCAAGGCACGATTTTAATGGGTGTGCTTAGAGTGTACTAATAATTCGGCTGGTGAGATCTGGCAGCCTGTAGCGGAATGCTTGTTTGGCTTGGTTCGTTGGTTTGTGTCTTGAGTTTCTATAGATTGAAATTTTCTGGTTTATATTATTTGTGTTCTTGGCCTTGCAGTCCAATCGCTGGGTAAGGGAGGAGAGCCATAACATTTACTCATCAAGTCGTCTTCGGAAATGTCGCTGTATACAGATTGAATTCATCCGTACCCTTTTCACAGAGCATCCACCGCTCGATGGTTTGGCTGGATCGACCAGCTGAGAACAATAAGGGGTTTTACGATGTCTGCATTCAATTTTTCCGGTGTTAACCTTGCCATCACCACGCCGTTCGATGCCCAGGGCAAAATCGACTACGCACGATTTGAGGAGCTGATTGAGCGCTACGTGGCGACCGGTGTTCATGGTTTTGTGCTGAGCTCCGGAACCGGAATGCATGTGTATCTGAGCAAGGACGAATCCAAGGAGCTGATTGCCTTCGGCTCCAAAGTCATCAACGGTCGTGCTCGTGTGATCGCTCAGACCTCCGCTTTGCTGGCGGACGAAGTCGTTGAGCGTACCCGTCATGCCAAAGATTGCGGTGCCGACGGCGTCATGGTGCTTCCGCCTTTCTTCGAAGGCCCGACCGATGATCAAGGCATCATCGATTTCTACTCGACGGTCTCCGAAGCCGGTCTGCCGATCATTGGTTACAACGTCCCGCAGGCGGTGGGCGTGGAAGTGACTCCATCGCTGTTCAAGCAACTGAGCGAAATTCCGAACTTCGTTTCGGTGAAGGACAGCAGCGGTGATCTGGCAGCTCAAGCTTCTTTGGTACGCACCGGCCTGCCAACCATGAACGGTGCCGATCCGCTGGTGCCTTACGCTCTGTTCGCGGGTGCCGCAGGGCTGATTTGGGGCGGAGCCAACATGGCACCGAAAACCTGTGTTGCCCTGGTCAACGCCGCAGCTGAACGCAAGTGGGATGATGTGCAAGAGATCTGGAAGTCTCTGGCTCCAGTCATGTCCCTGATCTGGCAAGGTGATTACGTCCAGTCTGTTTACGCAGGTGCTGAAATCATGGGCTACGGCGCAGGCAACCCACGCCGTCCGCTTGCCCGCCTGGCCGAAGATAAGTTGGGTGCACTGCGTGAAGCATTGGCCCCGCTGATCGAGCGCGAAGCCTCCGCTTCCTGATAGCTGGAGAAGCCGACATGTTTGTTGCTTCGAAATTACCTAAAAACAACGGCAGCTCTGGCTGGGTAGAAATGTTGCCCCGCCGCTTGCCTAAGCCTGCATTGGAGAGTTCGATTACGGCAGACGTCGTAGTCATCGGTGGTGGTTTCGCCGGGTTGTCCGCTGCTCGTCAAATCGTCCGATTGGATCCTACCGTCAAGGTAGTAGTTCTCGAAGCCGGCCTGGTCGGCGATGGGGCTTCAGGACGCAATTCTGGGTTCATTATTGACCTTCCGCATGAGGTCTCAGCAGAAGGACTGGGTGGTGGTTCGCTTGACCGCGCACGTCGCGACATCAAGCTTTATCGTACCGCGATTGATCTAGGTATGGAGTTGGCTGAGGAGCACAGTTGGGGCAAAGAGGTCTTTGATCCGTGTGGCCGATACAGCGTTGCTCGAGGTACCCAAGGTGACGAACACATCCTGTCCTATGGGAAGCAGCTCGACGCACTTGGCGAAAAGTACGAACTACTCAACACCCGAGAAATCGGCGATGTAACAGGAAGCCCGGCGTACACATCCGGTATGTTCATGCCGGGTACGGTAATGATTCAGCCAGCGGATTATGTACGTCGTTTCGCTGATACCTTCAGGGATCCTGTTCGCGTGTATGAGCAAACGCCTGCCCTGTCTTTCAAGAACGTGGGTGGTTCCTGGGTAGTGAAAACGCCAAAGGGTGTCATTACTGCTGGCAAGGTCATCTTGGCGAACAATGGACATGCGCAAAGCTTTGGCTTCTTTAAAGGGCAGCTACTGCACGTCTTTACCTACGCCTCGCTGACTGAGCGCTTTGATCCTAAGCGTCTTCCAGGTCACCGTACCTGGGCTGCGACCCCGGCACTGCCAATGGGGACAACCATTCGCCGCATAAGTGATGGTGATAGCGACCGGATTTTGGTGCGCTGGCGGTACTCCTACAACCCAAGCTTGACCATCGGTGATAGCCAGGTGAACAGTGCCGGCAGGGTTCACGACGAGAAATTCCTCACCCGTTTCCCTACCTTGAAGGGACTCCGCATGCAGTATCGCTGGGGCGGGCCCATGGCTCTGACCTGGAACAGCGTTCCTGCTTTTGGGGAAGTGGCCCAAGGAGTAATTTCGGCCTGTGGCTGCAATGGTCTGGGAGCGTCCAAGTCGAGCGCAGCCGGTATCGCGGCAGCCGATTTGGCTCTGGGCGTCAAGAGTGAGCTGGTGGATATTTTGAAGGCCTATGAAAAGCCCAAGCAGCTACCGCCCCAGCCTTTCTTGACCATTGGCGCGAAAGCCAATATGAAGTTCAAGGAGCTTCGTGCCGGAGACGAGTAAGGCTTTGGGCTTTAACAGCAAAACGAAAAGGGCCTACACGAGGCCCTTTTTCAGTATTATGGGGACAGAATGCGTGCAGGAGCACGTGTTCACGGAAACGGCGTAACGCGTGTTGGGCGTTTGCACGACGGGCTGCGTGACGATACAAGAAGAATTATAAGGGGTGAGGCTTGATCAAGACTGCCGTGATGCAAATATCGTATTTTAGTTTGATAAATGGTATAGGCTAATGGTAAAGCATACGGAACCCGATTTGTCCCTGATTCACATGCCTTCACTGCGAGCTGTGAAGGCGTTCGTAGCTGCGGCGAAGTATTTGAACTTCACCCGAGCTGCAGAATCACTGTGTGTTACCCAGGCCGCTATCAGTCGCCAGATTCGCGAACTTGAGAATTTCTTAAATGCAGAATTGTTTATAAGGAATGGGCGGGCAGTAGAGCTGACCTCAGCAGGGGCGGCATTTTTTGATGCGGTTCAATTGTCGTTGAGCAATATATCTCAAGCATCAAGCCGTATTCGCAGGCAGACTAGCGGTAAGCGTGTTGTTACCATCTGTTGTACTCCAGCCTTTTCGGGGTTGTGGCTGACACCTCGTCTTCCAAAATTCCTAGCAGCTAACCCAGATATTGACCTCAATACGGTGGTCACGCAAAATTTTCTGACAATGGAGCCGGGCGTCCAGCCTGACATATTTGTTAATAAGCTTTCGAAGATACGAGAGGGTTATAGTAGCTATCCTCTTGTGTGTGACGTGATTTATCCAATATGCAGCCCTAGGTATCTCGAGCAGAATCCTGATCTCACAAATTTAGAGAGCATGAGTCAGAAGCCATTGCTCAACCTCAGTCCTTTCGGTAGGTCTCAGATTGCAGAGCACGTAGATTGGTATGTTTGGTTTGAGTACCACCATGTCGATCTGAATTCGCGGGTAGTGAATAGTGCTCAGTTGTATCACTCCAACGACTACAGCTCGCTAGTCCAATTGGCGGTAGCTGGTCAGGGTGTTGCCTTGGGCTGGCACTATTTAGTAGATCCACTTGTTCAACAGGGCTTGCTCGTCAGGCCCGTCGAGCAGGAGTTGACTCACAAGGATAGTCAGCATTTCCTGACTTTCAGGGAGGAGAAGAAAGGGGATGATGCTTGTACTCGAGTCCGCGATTGGATATTAGAAGAGTTTGGAATCGTTCCAACGGTAGTGTAGTACCAGGCTTTAGCCTTCTGGTTTGAGACCATCTAGGGTAGCCACCACCTGCGTTCAGGCGGTGGCTGGTGTGGTGCTGAGCTCCGTCAGAACAGCACCGGTCTTGCTCAGATCACGAAGCGTTGATCCAGATGGTCTTCAGCTCCGTGTACTGGTCATGGGCCCAGATGGACTTGTCGCGCCCACCAAAACCAGACTCCTTGTAGCCACCGAACGGCGTGGTCACATCACCTTCGCCGAAGCAGTTGACCGTCACCACACCGGCGCGGATCTCACGCGACAGGCGCAGCGCGTTGCGCAGGCTGCCGGTGTAGGCCGAGGCTGCCAGGCCGTAAACGGTATCGTTGGCCAGCTCGATCGCCTCATCGATGGTCTCGAAGCTGGTCACGCTCAGCACCGGGCCAAAGATTTCCTCGACGAACAGCTTGTTGTCGCGGCCAACGTTGTCGACGATTGTCGGCTGCACGAACACGCCTTCCTCGGTCTCGCCCCCCTGAACGATGCTGAGTTTCTGCTCGGCAGCGTATTCCAGGTACGACTTCACTTTCTCGAAATGCGACTTGCTGACCATGGCACCCAGGCGGTTGTCCGGGTCGAGCGGGTCGCCCAGTTTCCAGTCCTTCAGGTGCTTGGCGATCAGGCTCAGCAGCTCGTCCTTGACGTCCTTGTGGACGATCAGGCGCGAGGACGCCGAGCAGTTCTCACCCATGTTCCAGAACGCACCGGCGGTAACGAACTGGGCCACCTCGTCGAGGTCTTCGCAGTCGTTCATGACCACGGCCGGGTTCTTGCCACCCAGTTCCAGGACGATGCGCTTGAGGTTGGACTCGGCGGCATACTTCAGGAACAGGCGGCCGGTGTCGGTCGAACCGGTGAAGCTGACCATCGGGATGTCCATGTGGCGGCCGATGGCTTCGCCGACTTCACGGCCACCGCCAGGCACCAGGTTGAACACGCCTGCCGGAATGCCAGCCTCGTGGGCCAGTTCGGCCACGCGCAGGGCACTGAGGGTGGTTTCCTTGGCCGGCTTGACGACGATCGAGCAACCGGCAGCCAGCGACGGGGCGATCTTCCAGGCCAGCATCAGCAGCGGGAAGTTCCACGGCAGCACCAGGCCGACCACACCGATGGCCTCACGTACCACCATGGTCACGGCGGCGTTGCCGGTCGGGGCGGCGGCGTCGTAGATCTTGTCGATCAGCTCGGCGTGCCAGCGGATGGTGTGGATGGTCTCCGGTACGTCGACGGTCTGGCACTCGCTGACCGGCTTGCCGCTGTCCAGCGCTTCCAGCACCGCCAGCTCGTGGGCGTTGTCTTCGAGCAGTTGGGCGAACTTCTGCAGCACGTGCTTGCGATCGTTCGGCTGCATCTTCGACCAGGTGCCTTGCTCGAACACGCGCTTGGCCGCGGCCACGGCAACGTTGACGTCGTGGACGTCGCAGGCGGCGACTTCGGCCAGCTGCTGGCCGGTGGCCGGGTTAGTGGTGACGAAGGTGCGGCCCGAGATGGCATCGCGGAATTCACCGTCGATGAACGCCCGGGTGCGCAGTTGCAAGTCTGCGGCAATGGCCGCGTATTGTTCTTTGGTCAGCAACGTGGACATGTTCTACTCCATTGTCAATGTTGAGGATTTATCAGCCCAGCGAGGCCGCTTGTTGCAGGTTCAACGAACGAGTTTCCGGAGCGAGCGCCCAGGACATGAACAGGCCGACGAAAGACACCAGCGCGGCGATGTACATGGTTTGCTCGATACCCAGAGAGTCCAGCGACAGGGGAACCAGGTAGGTGCCGACTGCAGCGCCGATTCGGGATACAGAGGTGCCGACTCCTACTGCAAAGGTACGAATCTCAGTTGGAAAGATTTCGTTCGGGTAAACAAGCACGAGTACCTGGGCCCCACCGATGAACAAAGCGTAGGCAGCAAACAGCACCAGGATGATCATGCCGGGGCTTGAATGGAAAATACCCAGGCACAGCAAAGCGAGACCCGACAGCAGGAAGCTGTAAATCAGCATAGTGCGTCGGTCGATCACATTGATGATGCGGGTCGCGATCATGCAGCCAAACACGAAGAACAGTGTGATCAGGGCGGAGCCGAGCGACGCGATGTCGCCTGTGACGTTCAGTGCGCCTAGAACTTTGGGTGCGAACGAATACACTGCGAAAACTGGAATGATCGAGCACGTCCAAAAGCTGACAATGAACAGCATCCGTTTGCCGTAACCTGAATGCAGCAGATTGGAAAAAGTCAGCACGTTGCCATTTTGTTCTTCCGGCAGGTGTCGGAGATCAAATTCATTGCCGTACACAGATTTGATAACTGCCTCAGCCTCCGCATTTCGCCCTTTACTGAGGAGCCAGCGTGGAGATTCTGGTGTGCCCATGCGAACGACGAACAGGAACAGGCCAACCACTGTGGAACTCGCCAGCACCATAGGCCAAGCTTCGGCGCCTAGGGTACGGAGCATCACTTCGCCCACCAGGTAGGCTGATGCCGCCCCAGCAAACCATAGGAGAGTCAGGAGCGCGAGGCGAGAACCGCGATATTTGCGAGGCATGAACTCGACCAGCATGGATGTTGCGACGGGATATTCGATGCCTACGCCGACACCAATTAGAAGGCGGAGCAGGAAGATGGCCAGGGCGGAATCTGCCCATAGATGTGCCAATGATGCACCCATGAACAGCAACGGGCCAAGGAAATAGACCTTGCGTCGACCGAGCAGGTTGGTGAGCCACCCTCCAAAAAAACCGCCAAAAAATACACCGATGAGCGAGGACGCTGCGATCAGACCTTCCCAGAAAGTGCTGAGCTGCAAACTACTTGAAATGTGTGCTAGGGCGACGCCGATCACACAAAGGACGTAACCATCAGCGAAACCGCCGCCACCAGAACGGATGGTTAGTGATCTATGAAATTTATTTAGGGGTACTTCTTCAACCGTGATTATAGGACTTATCATTCTTGTCTCCTTAGAAATTCAGGGCAGTTTTTCAGTGCTCGTAATGCTTGGGTGAACTACAGGTTTCTTATATTTACTCCTGCTCCCAAACTTCCTTCTTTTTCCCTCCGTTTTCTGTGCGTTACGGCTGTTTTTTGTTCCTAAGGGAACGATTGTCGAGGTTTTACGGTAAGTGCTAGTTTGTTGGTTTTTTAATGATTGATAATTAATGACTTTGCACGCTTAAATTTGTGAAGGGCGGCGTTTTACCTGATCGATGCGTAAGGTGCTTTGAGATAATAAACTACATATCATAAAATGATGATTGGCTTGCTTTTTAATGATGCGTCAGGTCAAAACTGATATCTTGATTCTTTTGAAGGTGGTCGTCCAAAAAATTTATTGTAAGTGCGGCTAAAATGCGTAGAGGCCACGAATCCGCATGCAAGGGCAACCTGCATTACTGATAAATCGGTATTTTGCAGTAAGCGCCGCGCTTCGGTTATCCGTAACTGGAGATAATATTGCTGAGGAGTGGTGCCAGTCTGAGTGCGAAATAGTCTTTGAATCTGACGTATGGATAACTTAATGCAATCTGAAATTTGCCTCATTTCAAGGGGCTCTTCGAGGTTAGCCTCCATCAGTTGAATAACTTCTCGAAGCGGTTTGGTCATTTTTGGCTGGGTTGTAGGCGTGATGCTCTGAAAGCGCGCTTGCTCGTAATTCAATAGTGCGATAACCGCTTCAGCTAGTTTCGGGTCACAGCGGTCTCGCAACCATTGGATCATCACCTGAAATGCCCCAACAGGGGTAGCGGCGCTGAGCCGGTTCCGATCAACAACGACGCTTTCGTGGCTTACATAGGTCTGAGGGACATTCTCGGCAAGGGCCAAGCGCTGCTCTGGATGGATGGCGCATTTATAGCCGTTCAGTAAACCCGCATGGCCGATGTACCATGTGCCATTCCATAGGCCTCCCAAGGCCATCGAGTAGCCTGCGAGTTGACGCAGTAGTCCGCTCAGCCAGCCCGGAACAGTAAGTGGGCTTCGTAGGCCTCCACAAACGATCATCAAGTCTATCTGTGAGATCCGTATATCTGTCAGAGGAGTATCGGGTCGAATAGGAATCCCGAGATCGCTCATCACTTCAGCACCGTTGTGACTGAAGGTGTGAGTGCGCACTGAACCAGGGCGGATTAGGTTGGCCGTGGCTAAAGCATCAAGTGCCTGAGTGAAACACGGCAACGAGAAGTTATCCAAAAGCAGAAACCCAATCTTCGAGGTTTTGCGTGGTACCCGTTGTTCGAGGAACTTCAGGTTTCGCCCTTCGAATGCAGCATTGAAGTGTTCGTTCACGGTTTGCATAGTTGTTCCGTGTAGCGCTTCGCTCGACAGCTGTAGATGGCTCGGCGAAGGCATGATGCCTTCGCCGACGATGGGTCAGATAATCCGGTTCGAAGTAGCTTCGGTCAGACGTTTGGTCATCAAGTCGCAGTACCAGTCGATGAACTGGCAGACACCATTTTCGATGGTGCTCGAGTAAGGCCCAGGAATGTAAGCCGGGGAGGTGACGCCAATCTGAGTACCTTCCACCAAACGACGATCCTGGTCATTGGTTGCAATCCAGACCTTGGTCAATCGATCGATGTCGTAATCCACGCCCTCTTGAGCATCTTTGGGTACGAGCCACTTGGTGGTTACCACAGTTTCGCCCGGGCCTACAGGGAGCACGCGGAAGCTCAGAGCGTGATCGCCTAAGAAGTGGTTCCAGGTCGACGGGTAGTTGAAGTACAGCAGAGCACCAATGTTCTCGACACCGCTACGATCCAGGCGGCGTGCCACTGCAGGCTTCCCGTCCATTGTGTAGCTGCTTGCTCCTGGGTTCAGTGGAATACGGGTCATACGGAACTGACCATTTGGATCCATGACCATCCGGCTCGCTAGCCCAGCTGCCTCACACGTGTCGCAGTGCTCAGCAAATACTGGATCTTCTGCACCGCCCAGACCTTGTACAGAAAGCAATTCTGTGTAGCTGCACAGCAGCTCCGGGTGAGTACCATCACAGTGGTAGCACTCGCGATTGTTTTCGAAGACCAGTTTCCAGTTGCCTTTCTCTACGAGGTTGGACTCGAAGGCAACTTTGCAGTCTTCTAGGTAGTGAGGGCCGATGAAAGGGGAGACAGCGCTTCGGAATTTTTCAAAATCTGGCGCGATTTTAGCGACGCACACATAAATGTAACTGTGAACAATCTCGCAGTGAACAGGTGCCAGATTGTGATCAGCCGGATTGAATTCTGCGCCCATGTTGCCAGCATACAGGAGCTTTCCGTCCAGTTCGAAAGTCCATTTATGATAAGGGCAAACCAATTTTGCGACCTTGCCCTTAGCTTCGGTGCATACCTTAGAGCCCCGATGACGGCAGGCATTGTGGAATGCACGGACATTTCCATCCTTACCGCGCACAACCACTACTGGGTATTCGCCGATCTGGAGGGTCAAATACTCACCGGGTTTTTCCAGCTCAAAAGTGTGGCCGGCGAAGATCCACTCTTTATACCAAATGTGCTCAAGATCTTGTTGATAGAGGACTGGGTCGTTGTAGGCGGTGCCAGGTAGGCCGTGTTGAGGCTTACGTTGTTTAATCAGGTCTAATGCTTCGGTGTAGTTTTTCATTTCTTATTTGTACTCCTCAAACACAGCTCTCTACCGCAAACCATTCGCCAGATGCGTTGCACAGCATAGGGTTTAACCGCGTATCTCCAGGATACGTGGTAGTCATATGCAGTGCTCGGCGACTGGAACGCTTTACAGAAGTCTATGTGGCAACGGCTTGAGCCGGAATCAATTTTTTGGGGGACAGCTTGATAACAAAATGTAATCGCTGGTGCGGCTGGAGGGTTAGGAGCGCACCAGCGTGGCGATGCGGTGCCTAGAAGCTCGCGACCGCATTTCCAAATTGCTCCTCATCTGGAGTTACCCCCAGCCCTGGGCCTTTGGGAAGCGGGATGTGACCACTTTGGATCTTTAGACCGGCATCCTCATCGTAATGCCCTTCAATGTAAGGGGAGGCAATCCACGCCCCCTCATTTAGATCAGGCCTGATGGTTGCACCGAGATGGACGCATGCCGCTGCGATGATGTCGCCGCCCCACGCGTCATCGCTTGTATGAGGAAGGTTTCGGGCTGAACAGATGTCTCGGAAAGTCCGCATCTGATGCAGCCCGCCAATCCGGGTGACCTTCATCCCGAAACCATCTACCAGCCCTGTGCCGGCAGCAGTGATCACAGTGCTCAAGCTGATCCCGTTCTCATCCATATAGATAGGATGATTCACGACCTGGCGCAGGACTGACAGCTCTTCAATGGAGTTGCACGGTTGCTCAAGGATGAATGGAATCGCAGAGCACTCGCGGCTGAGTCGAATCACGTCTCGTGTATTCCATCCGCGATTTCCATCTGCAGCCAGGCGAACACCAGAGCCTCTGACTACCTCCCAGACTTTTTGGAGCGTTTCGATGTCGGCCTCGACGGATCGACCGCCCAGTTTAATCTGTATACGAGGATACCCTTCCTGTACGCGCTCCTTAGCAATTCTCGCGATTTCATTGGGATCACCTACCCCCGTGGAGTAATAGGTGGGGACATTTTCAGTCAGCGCTCCGCCCAGCAATTCAGACACCCTGACACCGAGCTTTTTGCCAATCAGGTCATGTGCGGCGATATCAATTGCTGCTTTTGCGTAGTTATGACCATTAAGCAGAGAGTCCATTTTACGATGCAACGCGACTGGCCAAAGTTCTGCGCCGATCAACCCAGGAGCCATTTCGATCAAGGCCGCGCGAGCCCCGCCTGCGAAAGATTCAGAATAGGTTGAGCCCACAGGGCAGGTCTCCCCCCATCCCTCAAGACCATCATCAGAGACGATGCGAACCAGCGTTGTATCCAGTGACCAAACCGTACCGCTCGACATTACTCGTGGTGGGTTTTTAACCGGAAGGTCGTGCGCATAAATATGGATTTCGCGGATCTTCATTTGCTTTTATCTCCGGGCGCTTTGGATCAATGTATGTTTGCAGCAAATAGCGCGGCTGTAGCGGCGCTCATGGCCGCTCCTATCGCTTTCTCGCGTCCCTGCAGTCGAGCGGCTTGGGTCATCCCTTCGTGCAAGAGAAAAAGGGTATCGGCGATTTGCTGGGTGTCTTGCCCTGGGGCTACATGCAGCAATCGCTGCCGGAATTCATCGGCCAATTCAGCTTTGTGGGACAAAACAATACGAGTGATTGCTTCGTTATCTGGATATTCAGCCAGCGCATTCAGGAAGAGGCATCCTGTGTTTGCGACTTCTGAAAGCCAATCACCCAGGCGCTTGAGCGGATAGAGCACGTGGTCGATGCCATCCAATGGCCCTCCCGCTAACCATTCAAAATAGGTTCTATGTCGATGCTCTAGTGCACCCACTATCATCGCCTCTCGGCTCGGGAAGTATTTGTACAGCGTCCTGAGAGACACGTCGGCCTCAGCGCGGAGTGCTTCAACGCCCTGTTCGGCAAAGCCCTGTGCGGAAAAGCTACGCTCAAGATCGCTCGCAATCTGTTGCTTCAAGTCCTGCATAAAGAGGGCTCCGTTTTGAGGCGAACCGGACGGTGATGTGGTGATGGTAGAGCGATCATTCTACTCTGTAAATAGGTAGGTAGAGCGTTTGTTCTACCTCGGCGCAAGCGGGTCAGCGAAAAAGGGCTTCCACCAAGCTAACCTACTGATTTTATTATTTATTCTAAAATGCGACTCTATGGTCAATTTTTTGCTTTAGGTTGTTTTAGGTATGTGCCGCTTGCTCGGAATTGGTCAGCTTAGAATGTAGGATGTGTCCCTGATTTGCTAGGTGCGTCATCATGGACGGGCCTAAAGCCAGGTAGCCAAGGGGAGGGGCGCCGTTCTATCGTTGGCAAAAATCAACCTACGGGTGTTTAATTGTGAGATAGCTGCTATTTAAATTATCAGCTATTAATATTTGGAGGTGGTCTTTGATGGGGCTGCTTAGTGGGATTAGAGATATAAATGCGGGGTTAAGCCTTTTCAATGTTGATGAGGTGCATTCAAGTTTGTGGTGTTGCTGGGCTTAACGGTCTTCTTAGTTTTTGAATGCTTCTGATTTTTTCAGTGGCTTGAGAAATGCTACATAGAGATTGTTCTGCTGTTTGAAAAAAGAGCTTGCCTGCGCTCGTGAGTGCTACTGATCTGCCGGCCCGGGTAAATAAATCGGTGTTGAGGTTGGTTTCTAGCTCTTTAATTTGCCTGCTGATCGCAGCTTGACTGACACCGAGTGACTCAGCGGCGCGAGTAAAGCTTTGATACTTTGCCGCTGCTACGAACGCTCTGATAGCACGCAGGGAGGGAAGTGTAGTGAGTGTCAGGTCTGGTTCAATTTGCTTTGCCATCATGATTTCCCTGTCGCACACATAGGTTCGCTGAACTGCTCGTTAGCCAGCCTGGGGTGTGAGGTTTCATGGCAAACGGGCGGTTAAAATGGATCCGCCCGTTCGTATATTTACTTGGCAGCAACAGTTGTAGCGTGACGCGCGGCTTCTAGCCACTCGTTGTATTCCTGCTGATGAGCCGAGATCCATTCCCGTGCATGGCGCTGAATATCTGCAGGTTTGTTTTCACCCTGTTGCATTTTCAGGTTCTGAGCGCTTTCGTCAGCAGCTGTGATGTGCGCAAGTAAAAAATACTTCAACGCTGCAGGGTTTTTCTCAGCAAACTTTCTGTTGAGTACGGAGTTGGCCGTATCAATAGCAAAGCCTAAATTCTTTCCCTCGTATGTCGTGTTAACATCATTTTTACCGTCTGGAAGGTCGGTTTTTGGTACCTCCAGCCAAACCACATCGCGACCTTCTACAAGAACATTTGAGATCCATTGTGGAACCCATGTGTAGTAAAGGATCGGCTTGCCTTCTTTGAATTTGGTGATTGTGTCTGCCATCAGGGCGAAGTATGAACCTTGATTGACATTGACGGTCTTTTCTAAATTGTAGGCTTTCATGTGGTGTGCGATCACCAGCTCGCATCCCCACCCTGGGTTGCAGCCAGTCATATCCGCCTTACCATCCCCGTCGCTATCAAACAGTTTGGCGATTTCTGGCTTCTGCAGGTCGGTAATGTATTTAATGTGGTACTGATCAGCAGTTTTCTTGTCTATCAAATAACCTTGTAGGATGCCGGGCATGAAGGCCCCAGCTTTAACCATTGTGTCGTCGCCGCCGGCTTTTTCATAAAAGCTTGCGTGAAGAATTTCATTCATCTGCACGGTGAAGTCGGCATCGCCGTAGGCTACGGCAAGCGTCATGGTCGCGTATTCAGCTTCCTTTGGCTCCTGCACTTCATAGCCGAGATCTTTAAGGCCGGCTATGACTATCTCCCCCCTGAAACGCTCCTCGGCGACCGATGAGAACATTGGCGTTACTTTGACGCCCTCTCCAGGTTTGTCGGCTGAGGCGATGCTAAATGCTGATGTGCAAGTTAGAGCTACGCCTGTAATGATATTAATGTACTTGCGGCGAAAGTTGAGTCTGTTCATGCTCTGTTACTCGCTTTTTGATTGTTTTTGATAAAAGCTTCAGATTATAGAATTGACTTCAATTGCTCTTTAGGGCTTTAGTGCCGGGGCTCCCACGGAATACGCGAACGAGCAGCCCTACCGGGCCAGTCTCATACCAATGTAGGCTTGGGTCGTTGGTGCGCTGGCCCATCGCTTGAGTCAAGCGGTCAAGGAAGATGGCGAGTAGCACCAAACCGATACCTCCGACAGTGGCCAAACCCATGTCCAGCCTCCCAATGCCACGCAGAACCATCTGGCCCAGACCACCTACGGAGATCATCGAGGCTATCACCACCATCGACAACGACAGCATCAGGGTCTGATTAAGTCCAGCCATGATGGTCGAAGTTGCCAGCGGAAGCTGTACACGGGTCAGCATCTGACGCGGGGTGCAGCCAAATGCTCGAGCTGCTTCAATTTTGTCTTCCGGCACTTGGCGTATGCCCAAGTTGGTCAGGCGCACCAGAGGTGGAAGAGCAAAAACAATTGTGACTAACACGCCAGGTACATTACCAATGCCAAACAGCATCACCACCGGCACTAGGTACACGAATGCGGGCAGAGTTTGCATAGCGTCCAGCACGGGTCGTACTACACGCTCGACAGCGTTGTTACGTGCGCTGAGAATCCCTAGAGGAATACCGATGACCGCGCAGAAGAACACCGACGTCAGCACAAGTGCCAAGGTCGTCATCGACTCTGACCACACTCCGATCAGTCCCAATAATGTCAGAGTGACGAAGCACAGCAGCCCCATCCGTTTGCCCGCCAGCTGCCAGCCTAACAATGACGAAAGAAAGATGCCGATTGTGGGTGGTATGCTTTGCAGAGTGAATTCGATGCCATTAAGAACTTGGTCAATTGGCCAACGAATCGCGCGAAATACATCTCGGAAGTTGTGCACCAGAAAGTTTAGGGTAGCCGTGACCCAGTCACCCAGTGGGATGGTGGCCGCTTGGAAAGGATCCAGAAGGCTGAATTCGGACATGAGGACTTACCTCTTCTAGTAAAGGCTTAGAGCGCTTCTTGTTTTAGTGGCGGCTCAAGGTCTGCAGCAGTTCGTTCTTCGATAGCGTGCCTTTGAAGGCGCCTTGGCGATCGAGTACCGGTACCGGGTACGGCAGATCGGCTGCAATTCCGAGCACTTCATGAAGCGGGGTATCGGTGTACACCGGCCGTTGCTCATGCAGGCTGTACCGGTCGCTGGTAGTAGTACCGTTGGCGTCGGTATCGACCACGCCCAACAACTGACCACGATCGTCGACCAGGTAGCCGAACGGTACACCGGCTTGGAAACTGGGCGCCTTACCATTGACCTTGCAAACAACTGCAGGATCAAACTTTGCCACATCGCCCGCCTTTAGAACCCGCGAGCTGTCGAAGCTCTTGAAGAAGGTGCGTACGTAATCGTTAGCTGGCTGGTTGATTAACTCTTGCGGGGTGCCAATCTGTACCACGCGACCACCTTCCATAATCGCAATACGGTGGCCGATGCGAATAGCTTCTTCGATATCGTGAGAAATGAAGATGATCGTCCGCTGCTGCTCGGCCTGTAGGCGGATTAACTCGCCCTGCATTTCGCTACGGATCAGCGGGTCGAGGGCTGAAAATGCCTCGTCCATCAGGAGAATGGTAGGGTCGTTGGTGAGTGCGCGAGCAAGGCCGACGCGCTGCTGCATTCCACCTGATAGCTGATGCGGGTAGCTGTGCTCGTGGCCGGAAAGGCCTACCTGGTTCAGTGCCTCACGGGCTCGGCTGTTGCGCTCACTTTCTGGCACGCCCGCTATTTCCAGACCGAAGGCGGTGTTTTCCAGTACGCTCATGTGCGGCATGAGGGCAAAGGACTGGAATACCATACCCATTTCCTTCCGGCGCACGTCGAGCAATTCTTTGTCTGACAAACCAGTGATTTCGCGACCGTTCAGGTGGATGCTGCCTGAAGTGGGCTCAATTAGGCGATTGAAGAGCCTCACCATCGTCGATTTGCCCGATCCCGAGAGCCCCATGATCACAAAGATCTCGCCGCGCTTTACGGAAAAGGTAGCATCAAATACACCTACAACATGACCGGTTTTGCTGAAAATCTCATTCTTATCAGCACCTTTGCTCAGCATTTCCATGGCAATTTCCGGCTTTGGCCCGAATACCTTGAAAATGTTTTTCACCGAGAGAATTTCTTCGGTATGGCTCATACGACTACGACCTCTTTTTATGCTTATCCAACATTCTGCTCGTGTGGTGGTCAGTGGCTTTCTTAACAAGAGCAAAAATCTATTGGCAGTCTGTTCATATGCGAACGTTAGTCTGTCTGGCGCTTTGGGCTTTCCTTGATTATTGTCTTACATGTCCTTATGCATATGTTCTTAATGCATCCAGTCTTATTTCTGTAACATCTGACAGCGACTGCGCTATCCTTCATCCATGTCTGCGTGATCCTGGCACACCTCGTAGTTCTGTCACCCCGTGAGCGATCCGCTTATTGGCATTGTCCGACGAACCACTTTCACTCTTTCCGGGCTTAGGTGCCGCCACGGTGATGCGGGTGTCCTAAAAGGCACCCCCAGCATAGCTTTGGGCACCTGAGTAGCGATGCCTTCGCTTGGGGTCATGCAGTGTAGAGATAGCCGATAGGAGTCGGAGCGTCGATTTCCTGTCCCGCTAATGTGTCATTGCTTGGTGTCCAGTCTAAGACTTGGATTCGGTTCAGTTGAATCGACATTTTTGGCGGTGTACTGATGATAAAAGCTAATGACACCCTTGGAAATCAGCGTAGGAAAGCATTGTGCCAACCCGGTTGGTTGATCGGTCACGGGCTCATGGACGGCCGGTGTCAGGCTAGCCAAGGTCGGCAATACGCGCTGGATTGTACTGCGATTTTTGAGCTGCGCTTGAAGAGACTCTACTGACTTTTTAGTAGACACACCAATGAGTTAGGTTCGGCCTCAGTGTTGAGGGTTGATTGTGCTCGGAGTAAGGGTACTCTGGCCGGTTTGTCCTGATTTGCGTGCCAACTCAAGCATATGGTGGAGAGGGGTCGCAGTGCCATCCTCAGACGGCGTCAGCAAATTTTTTGGATGGACACGCGAATGCAGTCATCTACGGCCCTGGCGGAGTTGTGAGTAGTGACCGTTTGAGGATAGGGGTAAGCCTGCTTGCTCCTGGGGTTCGCCACCCCGACTACTGTCACACTCAGGTGAAAGTATATTTGGTTGTATCCGAGGGGGAGTTTCGGCTTGGAGAAGACGATTGGGGCGCCCCCGGTTACAGGAGCGTGTTGTACACCGAGCCTAATATCATCCATGCCATGCGCTCAGTAGCAAGGCCACTTTTAGCCTTTTGGGCGTTTGGTTACGATTTTTAGATGGGTGAAAATATGATCGTTCTGATCCAATAGCTAAAGGCTTTTCTCATCCTGTACAGCTATCGCCTCAATATTCTTGCACTGATGCAGCTGTGATTACTTTGATTGGATAGAAAATGCCCGAGGCCTGGAGCCTCGGGCATTTTACAAATTACTTAGCGTAATCACCTGCGAGTTTGGCGGCGGCGTATTTAAACGCAGCTTTCATTTCTTCGATTACTTCAGGGCTATGCTCGAACGAAATGTAGAGGCGACCATACGGGGACGGCATGATCATCAGGCCAGCTTCGCGAAGTGCCAGGTGGAGCGATTTGGTGAACGCAGGGTTAGCGAGCTTTGCCGCTTCTTCGTAGTTGCGAGGTTCTTTGTCGCCCAGCCAAATCCCGAAGACGTTGCCATAACCGCTGGTAGTAACTGTTATGCCGGCGCCCTTAAAGGTATCAATGATCGACTCGCGCAGCTTGTCGCCTCTGGCGGTGAGCGCTTCGTAGTCCGCAGCGTCGAGCTTGGCCAGGGTGCTTGTCACGGCTGCGCATGCCATTGGATTGCCGCTGAAAGTACCACCGCGCGCAGCCCGACCAGCTTCTACTACAGCCATGACTTCGGCTTTGCCAACGACAGCAGACACTGGAATGCCATTGCCAATTGCTTTGCCGACCGACGCTAGGTCGGGATCAAGGCCTTCCAAATGGGATGCCAAACCGGCATGGCGACGGAAGCCCATAAGAACCTCATCACTGATCACCAGTGCGCCGTGTTTACGGGCTACGTTCTGAACATGCTGCAGGTAGCCAGGGGATGCCATGATGCATCCGGCGTTTGCGAGCATAGGCTCCAGAATGACTGCTGCGATGTCCTTATCTTCTTGAAAGAGGCGCTCTACATCATCGAAGTCGTTGAAGCGGAGCAGGGTAGTGCGTGGGGTGCTAGGGCGCTCGCCGTCCTTAAAGGCTGCTTCTTGGGTCGAAACGTTGCCGAATGCAACATCATCCAGCCAGCCATCGAAGCCTGCCGCCATCTTGGCGATTTTGCCTTTGCCGGTGTAGGTTCGAGCGATGCGACACGCAAGGTGTACTGCTTCGCTACCGGAGTTGTTGAACACGACCTTGGTCAGATTCCCGGTGTGAGCAGCCAGAGCAGAGGCCGCGCCATGTTCACGGATGTGAGCCCAGGAAGGGGATGCCGACCCGCCGAGCGCTTGAGCGACCTCACTATTGATGTCGTCATCAGCGTGCCCCACCAGTACAGCACCGAAACCGAGTGCGGTATCAATGTACTTGCGGCCTTTGTCGTCCCAAAGGTATGCACCCTTGGCGTGGGAGATGAACAGGGCTTCGCCATTGAGATCAGGCAGAATGCGGGCAGCACTGGAAACATCACCGACCAGATTAAACATAACAAACTCCATATCTAATATCTGAGCGTCTCGCTCAATAAACTAATTCGGAATGGAAGTGGGCTTAGGTTTTTTTATTATTCCACTTCAGTTTTAAGCCGCAGCTTTTCACTCCGACGGCGCAACTTCTCGAGAGTGAGGAGCATGAGCACCGATAGCACAACCATGATGGTCGCTACTGCAGCAATACTTGGGCTAATGTTTTCGCGAATACCGGAAAACATCTGGATGGGTAGTGTTTTTTGCGTCGGGCTCGCGAGGAAAAGTGTTACTACCACCTCATCGAAGGATGTTGCGAACGCGAACAGGGCACCCGAGATAACGCCAGGCGCGATCAAGGGCAGTACCACTTTGAAGAAGACAGTCAGCGGTGGAGCCCCCAAGCTGGCGGCGGCCCGGCTGAGATTGACGTTGAAGCCCTCAAGCGTCGCGCAGACGGTGATGACCACGAACGGAACACCCAGCATGGCATGGGCCAGGATCAGGCCGACATAGCTGTTCAAGAGTTGCAGTTGCGCAAAGTAGAAGTAGAAACCTACAGCAACGATGATTGTCGGCACGATCATTGGTGAAATGATGAATGCCATGATGATGCGCTTGAACGGAAAGTTACCCCTGGACAAGCCTACTGCTGCGAGCGTGCCGAAGATCATCGCCAGGATGGTGGCGAATGGTGCAATGATGAAGCTGTTTTTGAACGCCAGCATCCAGTCCTGAGATGACAGGAGCTCTTGGTACCAGCGCAGCGAGAACCCATCCATCGGGTAAGTCAGGAACGAGGTGGAGTTGAAGGACAGCGGGATGATTACCAAAATTGGTATCACCAGAAATCCTAAAATCGCCCAGCACAGAACGACCAGACCGATGTGGACAATTTTCTCTAGTGGAGTTGCATAGAGGTTCATAGAGGTCACCGTGCCTTGCTGGCCGAAGAATCAAGCAGCTTGGTGTAGACGAAGTAGAGGATCAGCGTGGCAACCAGAAGTAGCGCGCCCAGTGCCGAGGCCATACCCCAGTTCACGGTTTTGTTGGTGTAGAACGCAACGAAGTAGCTGACCATTTGATCCGCCGCGCCGCCAACGAGGGCCGGGGTCACGTAGTAGCCGATGGCCATAATGAACGTCAGAATGCCGCCAGCTGCTAGGCCAGCGAAGGTCTGAGGCACGTACACCCGAACAAACGCTACAAACGGATGCGCGCCCAACGAGACAGCTGCACGGACATAGCTTGGAGAGATGCTCTTCATCACGCTGTACAGCGGTAAAATCATGAATGGCAGCAGGACGTGAGTCATCGCGATCACAACACCGATGCGGTTGAACACCAACTGCAACGGAGCGTCAGTAATCCCCAGCGCCATGAGTGATCGGTTGATCAGTCCATCGGATTGCAGTAGCACGATCCAGGAGGCGGTGCGCACGATCAGTGATGTCCAGAATGGCAGCAGCACCATGATCATCAGCAGGTTGCTGCGGTGATCCGGAAGCGTCGACAACCAGTAAGCGACCGGGAAGCCCAGAGCAATACAGAGAATCGTGACGATGCCCCCGATCTGGAACGTCCGCATGAAGATGTCTATGTAGATTGCCTGGTTCGGGCTGGCCTTGATGATCTCACCGGTTTGGGCGTCTACACGGCGATCCATCGCAGCGAGCAGGTAATAGCTCGTTGCGGCAGACGAGGCCTGCTTGATGCTCTTCCAAGTCGACACTTCACTCCAGCCTGCATCGATCTCCCGCAGTGCTCCTTGTTTGGATGCCACGTCGGCTTCTGGAAGCTGTCGCATAGTTTTATTGAACAGGGAGCGCAAAGCCGGATTTTCGTAGCTCAAGCGCTTAACAAGTGCCCCAGCCGAACCTGAGTCTGTTGCCGAGCGAAGGTCTTCCACGATGGCGGCATAGACGGGTTCGGGTGGTAGTTCCGTGCCCTTCCAACTGGCCAGCAAAGTCGACGTTTGGGGCAGGGCGGTGTGCACTTCAGGATTGTCGACGCTGCGGCTCAACATGGTGCCAATTGGAAAGGCAAAACAGGTCAGTACGAACAGGAACAAAGGTGCAATTAGCGCCAGGGATTTCGCCTTGTACAAACGCTCGGCCCGGCGTAGCCCAGCCTTCAAGCTGGAGCCGCGACCTTGTTCAGTGGCGTTAGGCATTACGAGAGAGTCGTTCATGGCGCACCTCACTGAGCCGGATCAAGGGCGCGGGCGTGCTCAATGTCCCAATCGAGCGTGACAAGGCTGCCGGATGTCCAGGCAGGGTTCATCTGCGAGATGGGTAGCTTCACCATGAAATCTTTGTTGCCTGCGGCTTCGGTGATCATGCGGACATGGTCGCCCAAATAGATGTACTCGCGGATTCGAGCTGGGATCTGGCCACCGCTATCGGCCACCTTGATACGCTCAGGGCGAATGCACATAGAAACTTTGTCACCCACCTGGTTGAGCTCGACCAACTGAGCGTGAGCTTTGGTTCCGTCCGCGAGCTGGATCTCGCCGATGGCGCCATCAATCTTGGTGATAACGCCAGGAATAGCGTTGTTTTCGCCAATGAACCGTGCCACGAACGATTTGTTTGGTGCTTCGTAGATTGTGGCTGGGCTATCGATCTGCTGGATCATCCCGTCATTGAAAACAGCGACCCGATCCGACATCGTCAGCGCTTCGCTTTGGTCATGGGTTACGTACACCACGGTCAAGCCCAACTCTTTGTGCAGGTGCTTGATTTCCAGTTGCATGTGCTCACGCAGCTGCTTATCCAATGCTCCCAGAGGTTCGTCCATCAGAACGAGCTTGGGCTGGAAAACGAGTGCGCGTGCGAGCGCCACACGTTGCTGTTGGCCACCTGACATCTGAGCGGGGTAGCGCTTGGCGAGGTCTTGAAGCTTCACCATTTCGAGCGCCCGCTTAACCTTCTGAGCTGCATCGATCTGATTGATCTTGCGTACAGACAGAGGGAAGGCCAGGTTCTGCTCAACGGTCATGTGAGGGAACAAGGCATAGTTTTGGAAGACCATACCGATGTTGCGTTTGTGGGGCGGCTGGGTGTGGAGCGGCTGATTCTTAAGCAGGATCTCGCCCTGGGTCGGGCGTTCGAACCCGGCGAGCATCATCAAACTCGTTGTTTTTCCAGAGCCGGATGGGCCCAGAAGAGTGACAAATTCGCCTTCGGCAATATCAAGGTTTAGATCTTTTACGACGAGCTTTTCACCGTCATAAGTTTTTTGTATTTTTTTAAAAGATACTAAGCAGGTCACGATGAACCTCTACTCAATGTAGGAGCGAATACGTTGCCGCAGACCAGCACTCCGCCATCGAGCAAAGTGCATGAATCACAGCCCATTTTTACTGTTAATGAAGCCTGAACTTGCGCCCCTTAATGGGGCGCAGCCCTAGTGATTATTTCTGGGCAATCCATGCATTGAAGCGTTCGGTCAGTGGTTCGATATTGTCGACCCAGAAATCTACATCCAAGGGAAGGGATTGCGCTTGGTTCTCTGGGGTGGTGGGCAGGTCAGCTCGCAGCTCGGCTGGGACAAGCTCGTTCGCTTTCTTGTTCGTGGTGCCGTAGGCGATGAACTTCGGCAGCTTGGCCTGGTTTTCTGGCTTACTGTTATAGGCAATGAAATCCATGGCAGCTGCTTTGTTCTCTGAGCCTTTCAACACAGTCCAGGAGTCGATGGCTGCAACACTGCCGTTCCAAACAAATTTAAAATTCTTACCTTCGTTGCGGTTGAAGCCAGTGATTCGACCGTTATAGGCCGAACTCATAACCACGTCGCCAGCCGACAGCATCTGCAGAGGCTGAGCGCCCGCTTCCCACCAAACGATGCTGGACTTGATGCTGTCGAGCTTTTTGAAGGCGCGGTCTACGCCCTCAGGGGTGCGAAGAACATCGTAGACCTCACTGGCCTTTACGCCGTCAGCGAGGAGGGCGAACTCAAGCGCGTACTTTGGCCCTTTGCGCAGGCCGCGTTTGCCTGGGAATTGCTGCACATTGAAGAAGTCGGCCCAAGAGGTGGGAGCAGTCTTCAGCTTATCGCCATCATAAGCCAGGCCTGTGTTCCATACGATATTGCCTACGCCGCATGGGCTGACCGCTTCGGTGATGAAGTCCTTCTTGTCGCCGACTTTGGCCCAGTCGATCTTCTCATAGAGACCACTGGCACAGCCTAAGGCGAGATCCTCGGCTTCAACTTCGACGACATCCCAGTTCGGAGCGCCAGCTTTCACTTTGGCTTCAAGTACCCCTACGCCACCGTCCCAGCTTTGATCCAGAACGGGTTTGCCGATTTGCGCGCTGTATGGTTTGAAGAAAATCTCGCGCTGAGCGTCTTGGAAATTACCACCCCAGGACACAATCGTGAGGTCACGAGCGAATGCGGGAGCGACTAAAGAAAGGGAGGCGCCGGTCAAAGCTACGGCAAGGACACTACGGCATGTTTTATGCATTTTATACCTCAGTGACGCGTCAGGGTGGTTGGTGGTAGAAATTATTACCACTCGACTATGAGGCTGGCAAGCTATTTCGCAACGCCCGTTTTTGAGCATTTTTCGCATTTTCGGCGAAAATCGGTGCATTTTCTTGCTCATAATTCTCATGGGTACAGAAATGTCATAATTCTTATGACTATTTTTACTATCTGCCTTCCTACTCACCTTCGTTTAGCCTGTTTCTTAGGTACCCAAAAGGCATCTGAGGTGTGGGCTGCTGCACTAAAATTGTGCGCCAGCCCCTCACCCTTGTACTTGGTCTGCTTTGACTTCCAGGCACACCAGATGTGATGAATTGTGGGCTTATCGGCAAGGCATCGACCCGTTACCTTGCCTCCACTGGTCACGCCGCTCGGTATGGCGTGCACCTAGACCGGAGAAGAAAATGACTAGCCTGAACAAACCTGACCAGCTCGCGATTCCATACCAGCTTCCTCAAGTCCCCTTTATGTCGCCCGACCTAGTGCATTTGGGCGTAATGACTGACTGGCTTGCAGATGACAATCTCTGGGTGCCTGTAACTGATAGTGTTTCCTTCAAACCTCTTCTGCTTAGCGTGAGCGGCGGCTACTACGTCAACCTGCTGCGTGTTCGCCGCTCTGGCGTGCTGTCGCGCCACCGTCACACCGGTGGTGTCCATGCGTTGGTTCTCAAAGGTCGTTGGTACTACCTGGAGCATGATTGGATCGCGGAAGAAGGTTCCTTCGCTTTCGAGCCGCCAGGAGAAACTCACACCTTGTTCGTGCCTGAAGGCGTCGATGAAATGATTACCTGGTTCCACGTACAGGGCGGTTACACCTACGTAGACCCTCAGGGCAATGCCGTCGGTTACGAGGATGTCTTCACCAAGCTCGAAGCTGCTCGTGCTCACTACAAGGCGATTGGCCTTCCGGACGACTACATCGAGAAGTTCATTCGCTGATCAACAGGGCGCCCGGTGGGCGCCTTGTTTTTTTAGAGGGTAGGCTGCGCTAGCATGTGCATTACCAACCTTGCAGAGGTCGCCCAGTGGACAAAGAAAATTATTCGCAGATGTTGGCTTTTCTTTGGGCGAACGAGCACGGGAGTTTCTCTTCGGCGGCTCGGGCCCGTGGCTTATCCCCATCAGCCATCAGTAAGCTGGTGACTCGCCTGGAGAACCGTCTTTCTGTTAGGTTGTTTCAGCGCGGTACCAGGAGTTTGACGCTGACGGAGGAGGGGGCGATTTATCTTCGTAGTGCCCGATCTGTGATGGACGCGATGGCCGAGGCTGACTCCCTGGCGGAGTTTTTTCCGGCCAAAATTAGTGGAACGCTTCGAATCCACACCATGGCTACTTTCGCAAAGCACCAGATTGTTCCGTGGCTCCCGGATTTTCTCCAGGCTCATCCTGATTTATCAATCGAGATCGAGGTCGGTGCCCAGTTTGTAGACCAGTTCGATCAAGGGCTAGACATTGCGATCCATAGCGGCGTGCTACCGGATTCGTCGAGAGTAGCCAGACGGGTTGGAGAGTCGAACTGGATTACCTGTGCTTCGCCCGAGTATCTCAAGGCACGGGGTACACCTGAGATACCAGATGATCTACTCAACCATGATTGCTATCACTTCAGCTTCAACAGCCCGTGGAATGTCTGGAGCTACGACGTCGATGGTAAGTCGGTGGTGGTGCCAATCAAGCCACGATCGACATTCACTCAGGGTGATCTGCTTCGATCAGTAGCTCTGAATGATGGCGGGATCATCCGTCTAGCTGATTTTCACATAGGTGCCGATATTAAGGCGGGGCGTTTAGTCCCGGTGCTGGACGAGTACCGATCCAGGATTGTCCAGCCCATCTATCTTATTTATGCCAATCGTAATAATTTGAGTCCACGCATCCGCGTATTTGTGGAACATCTTGAGCGCCAGATTGCCCTCCATCCCTGGCATGTATGACCTATTTATTGCTAGGGAGTCGATTTATAATTTTCCGTTAGTCACCTAAGTATTGTTGTCGCCATTTTATTTGGTATTGCACCCTTGAATATCTCCC
This sequence comes from Pseudomonas sp. ABFPK, assembly GCF_001586765.1. Lineage (NCBI taxonomy): Bacteria > Pseudomonadati > Pseudomonadota > Gammaproteobacteria > Pseudomonadales > Pseudomonadaceae > Pseudomonas > Pseudomonas sp. ABFPK. The sequence continues at coordinate 25,166 of NZ_LQXW01000037.1, forward strand.
TGGTTTCGAGCTTCTAGCCTGCGCTCCTTTCTGGTAAAAGGCGCGTCGTCTAATTCCGATTAAGTTCAACAGGGGGGAGTTCCGCTCAAGCATTCGCAATGCTGTGATCGAGCCTTTTCTTGATCGCCACCATAGTATGAATGAAGAGTTAGGGGTTACTGTTATTTTGTAAGAGAATTACGACGATCTGCCCGTAATCCTCGATTAAATCAGAGTAGGACAGCGGGGCGGCTAGCGAGACTCTAGTCGTCTGATAAGGCCAAGACCTCCATGTCGAGTTGGGATATGCATCCCTCTGCAGTGGCCAGCGGTGACTTGCTGTTCATGATCATGAACATGATCTGGCGATCCAGGCGCGACAATTTTTTTGCACAGCGTTTAGCTGTGGATCTCACGGCGGCATCCGTTTTGTGAATGCGTGCCGCCAACACCACGCACAACGTGGCATGGACAATATCCATTACTCACCTCATCCGCAGCAGGCACCGCTGGGTGCCCGCTGCATTCTCATGAGCCTCAGTGGGTCAGATTGGCGTCTTCGATGATCAGATCTGCTGCCCGCTCAGCCACCGCCATCACAGCGCCCTGAATGTTGCCGGAGATCATGGTAGGCATGACTGAGGCGTCCACTACCCGAAGCCCTGATAGGCCGTGAACTCGCAGCCGGGAATCCACAACAGCCCCTTCATCCTCGCCCATGCGGCATGTGCCCAGCGGGTGATAGATGGTCTGACCGTTGCGACGGGCAAAGTCGAGCCACTGCTCATCGGTCTGCACGCTCATACCAGGGCTCGTTTCCTCCTCCAGGAATGGCTGCATTGCTGGTTGCATGACGATCCGCCTAGCGATCTTCATACCTTCTATCAAGCTGATCTGGTCTTCACGCTCACCCAACATATTCGGGCGGATCGCGGGCATGGCATAGGTATCGCTGGATTCGATGTGGATCGAGCCCTTAGATTTTGGACGCAGCTGGCTTACACCGATTGTCATGCCCGGGTGCTTGTCCAAAATGCGGTTTGCCGCGTTGGCATAGCTCGCATGGACGAAGAAATACTGGATGTCAGGCGATGTCAGTGCCGGATTGGTTTTAACGAAACCGTGCACCAGGCCAGTACCAAGGGTCAGGATGCCGGTTTTTTTTGTGAAGTATTCCGACACCGCCATCCCAAGCCGCCATCCCCGAGTCATCTCGTTCAGGGTGACCGTGTTTCGCATCCGCCAATTCATCCGCGTCGCGAAGTGATCAATGTAGTTCTCACCAACCCCGGTGAGTTCATGCTTGAGGCGAATGCCTGCATTGTCCAATACATCGGCGCGCCCGATCCCGGAAAGCTCCATGATCTGTGGCGATTGAATGGCACCTGCACACAGAATCACCTCGATCTTGGCAGTGGCGGTGACTTCACGGCCATGTCGCTTGTAGGTCACTCCGGTGCAGCGCTTTCCGTCCAGGTTCAACTTGAGTACGTGAGCACCCGTTTCGATGCTGAGGTTGCTACGGCTGCGTGCCGGCTTAAGATAGCCATCTACCACGCTCCAACGTTTACCGCCGTGTTGGGCAACCTGGTAATAACCGAATCCGGATTGATCATCTCCGTTGTAGTCTGGATTCAGTTGATGGCCATCCTGCTTCGCGGCCTCAATAAAGGCGGTAGAAAGCGGGAAGCGCTCGGTGACCTGGTGAATCCGCATCGGCCCTTCGTGCCCTCGGGTCGTATCGCCCTGGGCATAGTTTTCGAGTTTGCGGAAATAGGGCTTGAGGGTGCCAAAGTTCCAGTCCTTGGCGCCGGTTTCGGCCCACGCATCGTAGTCACCTGGTTGGCCACGCACGTAAATCATGCCGTTGATAAGGGTAGATCCCCCGAGGCCCCGGCCTCGAGGCACTGCAATTTCTCGCTGGTAGGTTCCAGCCTCAGGCTTGGTTTTGAAGTCCCAGTTGTAGCGTTTGTTGCGGATTCCACGCCATCCGGCCACCCAGTCCGCTCTCATCTGGCCAGGCATTCCACGGCCATCTGGCCACCTGTTCCACGGCCATCCGGCCGGGCAGTCGGAGCGCAGCGACGCAGGGGGGGCATT
>NZ_LQXW01000038.1:0-27145 GCF_001586765.1 Pseudomonas sp. ABFPK
TTGTAGGAGCAGCCTTGTGCTGCGAAGAGGCCGGTACAAGCAACAGACAGGCTTTGTCAGTACCGGCCTCTTCGCAGCACAAGGCTGCTCCTACAGAACCTCGCCGAACCAATGAGTCATGTGTTGTGAGCTGGCTTGCCGGCGATGGGGCGCACGCGCCCCAAAAAACGGACCTGCGAGTCAACTCCAGTTCCCGCCCAGCCCAGAAACGGCGCGGGATGCAACGTGAAGCCCATTGGTCCGCGACTTGATGCCACTTCATATGCCAGCCGCGGATCAATCGGTTAGAATGCCCCCCCAATTCACCCCGATCCTTGAGGACCGCCATGTTCAGCCGTGATTTGACCATTGCCAAGTACGACGCCGAGCTCTTCGAAGCCATGCAGCAAGAAGCTCTGCGCCAGGAAGAGCATATCGAGCTGATCGCTTCGGAAAACTACACCAGCCCGGCAGTCATGGAGGCCCAGGGCTCGGTCCTGACCAACAAGTACGCCGAAGGCTACCCAGGCAAGCGCTACTACGGTGGTTGCGAGTACGTCGACGTCGTCGAGCAGCTGGCCATCGACCGTGCCAAGGAACTGTTCGGCGCCGACTACGCCAACGTCCAGCCGCACGCCGGCTCCCAGGCCAACGCCGCCGTCTACCTGGCCCTGCTGTCGGCCGGTGACACCATCCTGGGCATGAGCCTGGCCCACGGTGGCCACCTGACCCACGGTGCTTCGGTAAGCTCCTCGGGCAAGCTGTACAACGCCATCCAGTACGGCATCGACAGCAACGGCCTGATCGACTACGACGAAGTCGAGCGCCTGGCTGTCGAGCACAAGCCGAAGATGATCGTTGCCGGTTTCTCGGCCTACTCGCAGGTTCTGGACTTCGCCCGCTTCCGCGCCATCGCCGACAAGGTCGGTGCCTACCTGTTCGTCGACATGGCCCACGTTGCCGGCCTGGTTGCCGCTGGCGTGTACCCGAACCCTGTTCCGTTCGCCGACGTGGTCACCACCACCACCCACAAGACCCTGCGCGGCCCGCGCGGCGGCCTGATCCTCGCTCGCAAGAACGAAGAGATCGAGAAGAAGCTGAACTCCGCCGTCTTCCCTGGCGCCCAGGGTGGCCCGCTGGAGCACGTCATTGCTGCCAAGGCCATCTGCTTCAAGGAAGCCCTGCAGCCTGAGTTCAAGGCTTACCAGCAGCAGGTCGTGAAGAACGCCCAGGCCATGGCCAGCGTGTTCATCGAGCGTGGTTTCGACGTGGTTTCCGGTGGCACCCAGAACCACCTGTTCCTGCTGTCGCTGATCAAGCAGGAAATCTCCGGCAAGGACGCTGACGCCGCCCTGGGCAAAGCCTTCATCACCGTCAACAAGAACTCGGTACCGAACGACCCACGTTCCCCGTTCGTCACCTCGGGCCTGCGTTTCGGCACCCCAGCCGTTACCACCCGTGGTTTCAAGGAAGCCGAGTGCCGCGAGCTGGCTGGCTGGATCTGCGACATCCTGGCTGACCTGAACAACGAAGCGGTGATCGACGCCGTGCGTGAGAAGGTCAAGGCCATCTGCAAGAAGCTGCCGGTTTACGGCAACTGATTGGCGATTGCCTGACAGGAAAAAGCCCGGCCTAGTGCCGGGCTTTTTCGTTGTCGAGCCATAAGCAATTTTCAAGCACTGTCGCGATCCAGGTAGGAGCGGCCTTGTGTCGCGAAAGGACCGCAAAGCGGTCCCGGTTATCACGGTGGCGAAGCTGCAATCGTGGGGCCGCTATGCGCCCCTTTCGCGACACAAGGCCGCTCCTACAAAAAAACGCGACACCCTGCTGGTAGCGCGTATTACCCTGTGCCCCTTTGATACCCGCAAGCACAGGCCATACCTTGACCAGAGAGCAACTCGAAACCCACCAGGTCCCGATCTATTTCGTCGCCGTGCTCGCCGCCGTCACGTTCGGCCTGCTGACCAGCGACACTGCACAGCTCCTGGAGGCGCTGGTCACCCCCGCCATCGCCGTGCTGATGTACGCGATGTTCCTGCAGATCCCCTTCCTCGACTTGCGCCAGGGCCTGGGCAACCGCCGCTTCACTTCCGCCCTGCTGCTGGCCAACTTCGTCCTCGTGCCGCTACTGGTATGGGCCATCACCCGCGGGCTGGTCGAGCACCCGGCGATCCTCATCGGCGCGCTGCTGGTGTTGCTGACACCGTGCATCGATTACGTGGTGGTTTTCACCCACATCGGCAAAGGCGACTCCCGCCTGACCCTGGCTGCCACCCCTGTGCTGCTGTTGGTACAACTGGCAATGCTGCCGCTCTACCTGGCCCTGATGCTGGGTGACAACAGCAGCGTGGCCATCTCCATCACCCCGTTCGTGGAAGCCTTCGTGCTACTGATCGTGCTGCCGATGGCCCTCGCCGTACTCACCAGCGCCGGCGCCCGTCGCTCACGCACGGTCTCGACCTGGAACGACGCCTGGGCGTGGATGCCGGTACCGGCCATGGCTCTGGTGCTGGTGGTGGTCATCGCCTCGCAGATTGCCGTAGTACTGCGTGATTTCGACCGTTTGCTGCCGGTGATTCCGGTGTACATCGGCTTCATGCTGCTGGCGCCAGTGCTCGGGTTCGTTGCGGCGCGCTTGCTGCGCTTGCCGGTGACCGAGGCACGCTCGGTAACCTTCAGCGCCGCCACGCGCAATTCGCTGGTAGTGCTGCCGCTGGCGCTGGCGTTGCCGGAAGACATGCGCGGTTTGGCGGCGGCAGCTGTGATTACGCAGACATTGGTGGAACTGCTAGGCGAACTGGTCTACGTAAAGGCGATACCCCGGTTTGTGCGCTGACCCGGGGCGTCAGCCGCTTTGGGTCAGGAGCGCTCAGGGCACACGGCAAACACCTGTACCTCGACCAGGTAACCCTCTCCCAAGTCTGCGCCTACGCAAGCCCGTACTGGTTTCGGACAACCCTGCAACCAGGCGTCGTACACCTCATTGACCAGGTCGAAGTGGCTGTAGTCGGCAATCCATAACTGAACCCGGGTCAAATGTTCCTTGCCGACGTTGGCCTCAGCCATCAGCCCATCAATCGTACTCAACGCCTGGCGCAACTGCCCCTGCACATCCTGCTGCAGGTCGTCCGCGACCACGCCAGCCGTTTCGAACAGGCCCCTGTAGCTCACCGCCAGCGACATCCGTTCGCCTTGTCCATACCGTTCGATCATCAAGATTCCTCCTATTAGCCCATCTGGTTGAGGCAGACGACTTTGGGCTGGGTCATGTCCTCGTAGGCGAACCGCACCCCCTCGCGCCCAAGGCTCCCATATTTGGAGCCACCGAATGGCATGGCATCGAAGCGGTAGTCGGACGAGTCGTTGATCATCACGCCGCCCGCCTCAATACGCCGTGCCAGGCTCAACGCCAAGGACAGGTCTCGGGTAAACACACCAGCGTGCAAGCTGTACTCCGGGGCATTGGCCAGCGCAATGGCCTGCTCGATATCCTCGAAGGGCGCCAGCATCACCACCGGTGCGAACACCTCTTCACGCCACAGCCGGCTGGCGTGGTCAACACCCTCCAGCACCGTCGGCGAATAGGTCGCCCCCTGGCGCTTGTGGCCACAGAGCAGGCGAGCGCCGCCCTGAAGAGCCTGGCTCACGCGCTCTTCAATCTGCCGTGCCGAGCCTTCGGTGATCATCGGCCCCATGTCGGTTTCGCGCAGGCCAGGATCACCCACCACCATCGCCTGGGTCAAGGCAACGAAGCGCTGGCGGAACGCCTCATAGATCGAAGCGTCCACCAGGATGCGCTGGGTGCCGATGCAGTTCTGCCCGGCCGCCCAGAATGCGCCTGACACACAAGACTCGACAGTGGCCTCGAGGTCGCAGTCCTTCAGTACCAGCACCGGGGCGTTGCCCCCCAGGTCCATGGCCAGTTTTTTCAGGCCCGCCCCCCGGGCAATCTGTTCGCCCGTGGCGAAGCCGCCTGTGAAGGAAATCATCCGCACTTCACGCACAGCCACCAGGGCCTTGCCCAGTTCGGCACCGCCAGTGGCCACGGTGACGACGGCCTCTGGCAGCCCCGCGTCGACCAGGTACTGCACCAGCTTCAAGGCAGAAAGCGGGGCCAGCTCCGAGGGTTTGAGAATGACCGCATTGCCCCCGGCAATCGCTGGCCCCAACTTGTGCGCCACCAGGTTGAGCGGGTCGTTGTACGGCGTGATGGCCAGGATCAGCCCCAGCGGCTCGCGTGTGAACCAGCCCTGACGCGATTCGGAGCCTTCGTAGGCATCGAACGGCACCACCTCGCCGGCATTGCGCCGCGCTTCCTCGGCAGACAGCTTGAGCGTGTTGATGCAGCGTTTCACCTCCTTCTCGGCCTGACGCAGGGTCTTGCCCGCTTCGTCGACAATCAGGCCGGCAAAATCGGCTGCATCGCGCTCAATCAGCCGGGCCGCCTGCTCCAGGATGCTCGCGCGACGGTGCCGAGGCAGCGCAGCACTTTCGTGCACGCCCTGCCGAGCACGCACGAGCAGACCTGGCACGGCATCGGCAGCAAGGTTGGCGACGCTGCCGACCAGGCTACCGTCGAACGGGCTGTAGACATCGATCAAGGCGGGTTGCTGGACGGCTACCCGGGACACGGAAGTCAGGCTCATGAAGGTTGCTCCTCAGGCCGAGCGGCCAGCAGTGTGGATGGCGACGATATCCGACAACAGGGCGAATGCCGTTTCGACACGCCCCGCACCCGGACCGGACACGGTTACAGCGCCCAGCAATTCGGTGTTGAACGCAACCGCATTGGTGGCACCGGAAATACCCGCCAGAGGATGGTTGCCGGGCAACAGGCGCGCTTCGACGCTGGCACGCACCGAACCATCGGATTCACGGCTGGCACTGCCGATCAGTTTCCAGCGCTGGCCCGCCGCCTGCGCTTGCTGGATAGCAGCGCTATCGAGGCTGCTGATCCCGCTGCAGGTCACATCACTCACCTGCAAGCAAGCGCCGAGCAGCTCGTTGGCGAGGATCACCACTTTCAGGCGTACGTCATACCCCTCCACATCGGCGCTCGGGTCCGCCTCGGCATAGCCAAGTGCTTGCGCCTGGGCCACTGCATCGGCAAAACCGAGTCCCTCTTCCATACGCGTCAGCACATAGTTGGAGGTGCCGTTGAGGATGCCCTCGAACCCCACCAGGCCTGCGCCGGCCAACGTCTGGCGCGCCATGCGCAGCACCGGCGTACCGCTCATGACCGCGCCTTCGTACTCGAACGACACACCATTGGCCTTGGCCAGGGCCTTCAGCGCCGCAGCATGCAAGGCGATCGGCCCCTTGTTGGTAGTGACCACGTGCTTGCCAGCTTCCAGCGCCCAACGGCAGAAGGTTGCCGCCGGTTCACCGTCCTTGGGGTTGGTGAATGTGGCCTCGGCGATGATGTCGGCGCCGGACTGCTTGATCACCGATTCGTTGAACGCTTCAGCCGAACCTTGCGGGATCTGCGCCAGCGCCCCCTTCTGAGCAGGCAGAGCAGCCAGCGTGGCCGCATCCAGGCCGTTGCGGTCGATTGCCGAACCCAGGAACAGGTCGGTGACGCCAACGATCTTCAGGCCAAAGCCCAGCTCTTGCTGCCAGCGCGCATTGCGTTCGGCGATCAGTTGGGCCAGGGCACGGTTCACACCGCCAAAGCCAACAAGTGCAATTTTGTATTCGGTCATGGTTCGCTGTCCTTTCCAGGCGGTTGGTCGATAGGGACAAGCGTAAGAGCCGTGCAATGCCAGTTGAATATGGCAATCCGCTGTATTTACTGGCCAATCTGACCAGTAGCCGATGCACGCCTGAGCGCCGCCGGAATGCAAAACGCCGCCAGGGCGCAAACCCGGGCGGCGTTGTTGTAGCAATGGTTGCCAAAAGGCAAACGCGCGTCTCAGATCACCGAGGCCAGGACGAACGATGTCACGGTGTTCTCGACCCCTGGCATGGCGGCAATCTCCTTCCATACATGGTGCACCCGTTCCGGGCTGGAAGCCTCGACGCGCAGCAGCAGGTCGAATTCGCCGCTGAGCACTTCACACTGGATCACCTCGGGGATCTGGCGCAACGCATCGAGCACAGCCTCTCCGCGCATGCGGTCGTAGCGGTAGACGAAGATGACCGCGTTGATCAGCGAGGTCGGTCGTCGCCCCTCACCGATACGCAGGGTATAGCCCTGGATGGCCCCGTCACGCTCCAGGCGCTCGATGCGCTGGCGTACCGCATTACGCGACAGGTTCACCTTGAGCCCCAGTTCGGCATGGGCAATGCGTGCATTGGCGGTGAGTTCGGCGAGAATTCGCTCGTCCAGGGGGTCGAGGATGCGCTTCATCGTCCTGCCTGCAACCGGGCCAATATCTCATGAACCCCCGCCAGGTCCTCTGGCGCCAGCAGCGGCCCACTGCCCGCGCTGCCAACACCACAGGCCGGCACCTCGCCATGCCAGGCCCCAAGCTCCGCCAGCAACCCGGCAGACTTTTCCGGGGCAAACTGGCCCAGCGTGACGATCGGCGCACCAATGTTGCGCCGGTGCAGGCGCCCGGCGAATGCCCCGGTGGCAGCGTGTGGGTCTACTGCGCAGCCGGTTTCCTGGAACAGCGTGACGATTTCTTCGCGAATGAGCGCGTCATCCACGGCGTAGGAGTCGAACAGCATGCGCGCGTGCAGCCACTGGCGGTTGCCGATGCTCAACTCGCCACAATCCTCGAAATGCTCCATCAGTGCCCGGGTCGCCCCACCATCGCGGTCATACAGCTCCCAGACGAAACGTTCCAGGTTGGAGAACAGCGAAAAGTCCATGACCGGCGACAAGGTCTGGCTGGTGGAACCACGGCTGTAGCGATTGCAGTGGATGAACCGGTGCAAGGCATCGTTGCGGTTGGTGGAAACAATGATCTGGTTGATCGGCAGGCCCATTTTCTGGGCAATGAACCCCGCGTAGATCTCGGCAAAACTGGCCGTGGGGATGCTGAAACCCACCGGCCGAATCCCACCACCCAGCTGAAGCGCCGCGTGGAAATAGAACACGATCTGCGCCAGCACGCCGACCCAGTTGGTCGAGTTGAAGCTCACGGGAATCAGCCCGGGGCACGGCCATGCACGCAGCAGCGTCGACACCAGTGACTGGCAGTCATCGAAGCTGCCGTCCACGGCCACGCAGCTCACGCTTTCGGAAGCGGCACTGCGCATCACCGCAGCCCGGTCGGCCGGTGTCCCGGCACTGGGGTAAAGCGCCAGCAAGCGTGCCGTAGGGCAATGCCGCAAGGCTTCGATAGCGGCCACCGCCGTATCGCCGTTGCTGGCACCGACCAGCATGACCCGTTCGCAATCGGGGCCCAGGAAATGGCGGATGAGCCGCGCCTGCAACTGCGCGGCGAAATCCTTGGAAGACCGGGTAGGCCCGTGAAACAGCTGCAGGATCCATTCGTTATGGCCAATCTGCTGCAACGGTGCGATGCCACGGTGCTTGAAGCCGCGGTAGCTGTCGCTTACCAGCGCCCTCAGGGTCGGCTCATCGAGCGTGTCGCCGACAAACGGCGCCATTACCCGCCAGGCCAGTTCGTCGAACGGCAACCACGACCAACTGGCAATATCCTGCTGACGGAACGTCGGCACCGCAGTCGGCACGTACAGCCCGCCATCGTCGGCCAGCCCGGAAAGCAGCGCCGTGCGGAAATCAACCCGTGTCTCGTTGCCGCGCGTGGATGTGTACTGCATCGGTGCTCCAGGTAAATATTTGATTAACGGTGGGCCATCGCCACCAACCAGTGGCTGAACGCTTGGGCATCCGTGGACAACGCCTCACCCAGGCCACGTACCAGGTAAAACGACTCGCTCGCCTCGATGCGCTGCGCAAAAGGCGCCACCAGCCGCCCCTCCTGCAGCAAGTCCTCGACCAGCGACGAGCGCGCCAGTGCCACCCCAAGCCCCAGTTCCGCCATGCGCAAGGTCGCCACCAAAGTGTCGAACTGCAGGCCGCTGGAAGAATCGACCTGATCGGCGCCTACCCGCTCCAGCCAGTAACCCCACCCCTCCTCGTAACCCAGCACGTGCAGCAAAGGGACGCGGGCCAGGTCGCGCGGCTCGCGTAGCGGGGAGCCGGCAATCAGCGCAGGCGAGCAGACTGGCACCAGCAGGTCGCGGGTCAAGCGCTGCGCCTCCACGCCAGCCCACTGGCCGCTGCCCCAGCGGATTTCCAGGTCATCCTCTGCATCCAGTTCCTTGACCCACAGGTTGCTGATGTAGCGGATGTCCACCTGTGGGTGCGAACGGCGAAAATCGGCCAGGCGGGGCGCCAGCCAGAAATGCAGGAACGACAGGCTGCCGCGCACTTTCAGGGGCCGACGCTGGCGTTGCCCGAAAATTTCATTGGTGCCTACCGCCAGGCGGCTTATCGCATCCTGCACCACCGGCAGGTAGGACTGGCCTTCTTCGGTCAACCCCAGCCCCCGGGGCAGGCGCTTGAACAGCGCCACCCCCAACTGGCTCTCCAGGTGGCGGATCTGCTGGCTCACGGCCCCTTGGGTGAGGTGCAGTTCCTCGGCTGCATGGGTGAAGTTCAGGTAACGCGCCGACACTTCGAAGGCTCTGAGCCAGTTCAAGGGGGGCAGGGTTTTCTGGGTCATCGGCGGTTTCTCGTGGCAACGTTCCGGTGCCCTAGTATCACCCTGCTCTGGCGGCCTCGGAACCTGTTGCCAAGGCTTCCGGTTGCAGCGGGCGACGGTCGCGGTACTTGCGGGTCAGCCAGTAGGCCAGGTAACACCAGGCGATAAATGGAAGACCAAAGTACAGGGCCACGCGCTGGGCCGGGTCGAAGGCAATGCCGACGCAGGCCAGCACGCAGCAGAAGATGGCCGCCAGCGGCACGAACGGGTAGCCGCGCACGCGGAACTTGAGGTCTTCGAGCTTGCCGCCATTGGCGATGTAATGGCGACGGAACGCCATCTGGCTGGCCGCGATGCTGATCCACACCACCACCACCGCCAACCCGGAAATGGACACAAGCGCCAGGTAGATAGTGTCAGGGGCAAACACACTGCTCAGCAGCGAAGCCATGCCACCGGCCATGCTCAGGACGATGGCATTGAACGGCGTGCCACGACGCGACAGCGCCGCATACCGGCGGGGCATGTTGCCTTGGTCGCTGAGGGTCCACAGCATGCGCGCCGCAGCATAGAGCCCGGAATTGGCTGCCGACAGCAACGCAGTGATGATGACGAAGTTCATGATGTCTGCGGCATAGGGGATACCGATCATGGCAAACACCATCACGAACGGGCTTTCAACCAACCCTGCCTGTTCACGTGGCAACAAGGTTGCCAGCACGAAGATGGTACCGACGAAGAACAGTGCCAGGCGCAGGACCGTGGTACGGATGGCCTTGGGTACGTTCTTTTCCGGGTCGCGGGTTTCGCCGGCGGCGATGCCGATCAACTCGGTACCCGAGAACGCGAAGGCCACCGCCAGCAGGGTCATGGCGATCGACCAGAAGCCCGTAGGGAACAGCCCCTCGCGGGTGAAGTTGCCCAGCCCGACACTGTGCGCCTGGGTAATTTCGAAAACGCCCAGGATCGCGCCGCCGCCCACCACCAGGAAGGCAATCACCGCCAGCACCTTGATCAGTGACAACCAGAATTCGGTTTCGGCAAACGACCGCACCGAAATGATATTGCTGATGAACACCGCAAACCCGAACAGCGCACTCCATATCCACACCGGCGTATCGGGGAACCAGCGCACCATCAGGATACCGGCGGCGGTGAATTCCGAGCCGATGGCCACGGTCCAGGTCAGCCAGTACATCCAGGCCACCATGTAGCCTGTTCCCGGCCCGAGGTAGCGCGTGGCGTAACTGCTGAACGAGCCGACTTCCGGCATGTGTACCGCCAGTTCGCCCAGGCACATCATCACCAGGTAGACCATGATCGCGCCGAGGATATAGGCGATGACCGCCCCCAGCGGGCCCGCCTGGTTGACGGTGTAGCCCGACGTCAGGAACAGGCCGGTACCGATGACACCGCCCAGCGCCAGCATGACGATATGGCGGGTTTGCATATCCTGCTTGAAGCTATGCGTCGAAGCATTTCTCGTTGTCGTTGTCTGCAGGGACATTGTGGTTTACTCATGAAAGTTGGCGGGCAAGGACGTTGCAACGACCTCGTCTTGGCAGAGCGAAGCGAATTGCCTTGCATATTGTTTTTGTTCGACTTCATGAAGTGGCACCCACCGCAAGGAGCGGGTGCTACACGCCTGCCTCAGGCCTGTGCTTCGGCCAGGCAGGCGTCTTCGTCACCGTGCAATTCCTTTGCTGCGGCCAACTCCTGGCGCACCGATGCACAGGCCTGTGCCAGGTCTGCCAGCAGGTCCTCGGTGTCCTCGATGCCCACCGAAATGCGCACCAGCCCTTCGGAAATGCCCAGGGCCAGCCGTTCTTCGAGGGTGTTTTCCACATGGCTGGTTGTACGCGCCGGGCCGTAGATGGTTTCTACCGCGCCCAGGTTGCCCGCCCGATGGGCGTACTTCAGGCGCGGCAGCAGCCGCGCTACGGTGGGCATGCCACCTTTGAGCACGAAGCTGACAATGGCGCCGAAGCCACGCATCTGCGCTTTGGCAATCTCATGGCCCGGGTGCTGGGGCAACCCCGGGTAGTTGACCGCTTCGACCAGCGGTTCGGTAGTCAGGTAATGCGCCAGGGCCTGGGCACTGGTCTGTTGCTGACGCAGGCGCAGGGCCAGGGTCTTGATACCGCGGATGATCAGGTAGGCGGAAAACGGGTCCAGCGCCGCACCGTTGATCTCGCGGTAGTGGCGCACCTGGGCCATCAACGACTCGGCACCGCACACCACCCCGCCCAGTACATCACCGTGCCCGGACAGGAATTTGGTGGCACTGTGCACCACTACATCCACGCCCAGGGCCAGCGGGTTCTGGTTCAGCGGGGTGGCGAAGGTGTTGTCGGCCACCACCACGGCGCCAGCCTTCCGGGCGGCAGCGCTCAGGCGCTGGATGTCCAGTACCTTGAGGGTGGGGTTGGTAGGGGTTTCCAGATACAGCAGGTCGCAACCCGCGGCGATCTCGCGCTCCAGCGCTTCGGTGTCGAGGGTGTCGCACAGGCAGACCTGCACGCCCATGCGCGGCAGGAACTCTTCGAAGATCTTGTTGGTACCGCCGTAACTGTCACGGGTCGATACCACACGCTTGCCGCTTGAGAGGAAGGTATGCAGCACGGCACTGATGGCAGCCATGCCGCTGCTGAATGCCACCGCCGACTCGGACTGTTCCAGCTCGCAGAGCTTGGCTTCCAGGGTAGCGACTGTCGGGTTGCTCATGCGGCTGTAGATGTAGCCGGGCAGCTTGCCCTGCGCCACGTCGTACCAGGCATCGATGTCGTTGTAGCCGTAGGCGGCACTGACCACGATCGGGGTCTGGGTAGCGTTGTACGGATGCTGAACCTGCTCCCCGCTCCACACCACACGCGTACCGATACCGGCCGCTGCATTGCCCTCGAATTTCTCGTTCTTGTTCATATCCGGTTCCCGCACCGCTGAGTTGTGTACACCGATTCGGCATCGGCTTTCAGCGGACTATAGGGGCATGGCGGGGGGACTGAAAAACGATGGAATCCGGGTCTGAGTAACGTTTTTTTTAATGGCTGGGGCCGAGCGGGTGCGGAAGCCGCCCTGCCCCTTCAAGGCTTTACGCCAGGTTGCGTTTCAGCTCGGCGATATGCTCCGGGCCAATGCCACAGCAGCCACCGATCATGCTGGCACCCCGTTCACGCCAGTCGCTGGCCCATGCCAGGTAACCCGGCGGGTCAAGGTCTTCGCGCAGCTCATCCAGGCCGTCGTTGGCGGTGGCTTCCTTTGGCTGTGGCGGGAAGGCGTTGGCATAGGCGCCAATGGCGATGTCGGCGTTGTGTCGCTCGATTACCGAGCGCGCTACATCCAGTGCAGCGCCAATGACCTCGGGCTGGCTGCAGTTGAACAGCACGGCCGCCGCGCCCAGGCCGACCACGGCTTCGATGGCATCGGCCACTGGCTCGCCGGAGCGCAGGCGTGGCACCTCGTCGACCTCTTCGTCCTGCAGGGTGAACGACACCCAGAACGGCCTGCCGTCTGCCGGCAATTGGCCGTGAATGGCTCGCACCTCGGCAACCGAGCTCTGGGTTTCGGCCAGCCACAAGTCAACATGCGGGGCCAGGCCCTGCAGCAACGGGGCCAGCACCTCCTCGACGCGCTCGGGCTGGAACAGGTCCGGGCGATAGGAGCCGAACAGCGGCGGCAGCGAGCCCGCCACCTTGACCGGGTGTGCTGCGGTATCGGCGGCATGCCGCGCCAGCTGGCCTGCGATATTGGCCAGTTGTCGGCCTTCCTTTGCAAAACGCTCTTCGCCGATGTGGAACGGCACCACCGCATAGCTGTTGCTGGTAATGACCTGGGCACCGGCAGCGATGAAAGCTGCGTGCACACCAACCACCGCTTCCGGCGCCTCGCTCAGCGCCAGCGCCGACCACTCGGGCTGACGAAACGGCGCCCCACTGCGCTGCAGCTCACGGCCCATGCCACCGTCGAGAATTACCATCGCTCGCTGTTTCATATAACTACTCTAAAGGTGCTTATGAATAAAATTCATTATGTAGGTGACATTTATAACTATTAAATACCGCTTCCTATAATTGGCCAACATTTCAGGTATGTCCATGCGATTTTCTACTGTGCTCGGTGCGGGCCTTGTGCTGCTCGCAACTGCTTCCCAGGCCTTTGCCGGTGCCACGCTGGAGCGGGTTGAATCGCGCAAGGAACTGGTCAACGTTTTGATGGAAAGCTACCCACCGTTTTCCTTCCTCAATGACCAAAACCAGCTGGACGGTTTCGACGTGGATGTGGCCAAGGCCGTGGCGGACAAGCTCGGCGTCAAGCTGCGCCTGGAAACCCCTTCGTGGGACGTGATCGCCGCAGGCCGCTGGAGCGGCCGCTACGACATCTGCATCTGCTCGATGACCCCGAGCAAGGCCCGCGCCGAAGTGTTCGACTTCCCGGTGGAGTACTACGCATCGCCTGCGGTGATCGTGGTCAACGCCAAGGATGAGCGCATCCATGGCGCCAAGGACCTGGAAGGCCGCAAGGTAGGCCTGACCAGTGCATCGAGCTACGAGAGCTACCTGAACAAGAACCTGGTGATCGAAGGCGACGAAGACAAGAAGATCGAATACCCCTTCGATTTCGTGCAGATCGCGCCCTACGACACCGACAACGTCGCCTTCCAGGACCTTGGCCTGGGTGCCGGCGTACGCCTGGACGCCATCCTCACCAACCTGGTGACCGCGCAGCCGCGCCTGGATCAGGACAAGCGCTTCAAACTGGCAGGTGCCCCGCTGTATGAAGAGCCGAACTCGGTGGCCATCGAGAAGGGCGACCCCGAGTGGGATGCCAAGGTGCGCCAGGTGTTTGCCGAGTTGAAGGCTGACGGCACCCTGGCCAAGCTGTCGCAGAAATGGATTGGCGCCGATATCAGCAAATGAGCACCTTCCCCTCCTCCCCCAAGCCCGTGGCCAAGCCCACGGGTGCCGGCCTGTTCGGCTTTCGCACCCGGCTGCTGCTGACCTGGCTGGCGCTGTTTGGCCTGTTCGTCGCGTTTTTCCTCAGTTTCGATCTGAAGTTCTCGATCATCCTGGAGAAGTTTCCGAACCTCGCCGGGTTCAAGCTGGGGCCAAACGGCTTTCTGCAAGGCGCGGCACTGACCCTGTTCCTGTGCCTGTGCTCGATGGTGGTGTCGGTGCTGTTCGGCTTCGCCGCCGCGCTGGCGCGGTTGTCGAACAGCGCGGTGCTGGTGGGTGTCGCCAGCTTCTACACCTCGTTCTTCCGCGGCACACCCCTGCTGATCCAGATTCTGCTGATCTACCTGGGGCTGCCACAGCTGGGCCTGGTACCTGGCGCCATCAGCGCCGGCATCATCGCCTTGTCGCTGAACTACGGGGCCTACCTGAGCGAAATCTTCCGCGCCGGCATCCTCGGCGTCGCGCGCGGGCAACGTGAAGCGGCACTGGCGCTGGGCATGCGCACGCCGCAGATCTTCTGGCATATCGTCCTGCCCCAGGCCATGCGGGTGATCATTCCGCCTACCGCCAACCAGTTCATCTCGATGCTCAAGGATTCATCGCTGATATCGGTGATGGGGGTATGGGAGGTGATGTTCCTGGCGCAGTCGTACGGGCGGTCGAGCTATCGATACCTGGAGATGCTGACCACGGCGGCGGTGATCTACTGGGTGCTGTCGATCCTGCTCGAGCTGGTGCAGGCGCGGCTGGAGCGGCATTTTGGCAAGGCTTACCAGCGCTAGGGGCCAGGCTGGGTTGGCAGCCCCCCCTTATTGAACTGCACGTAGACTCATTGAATTAGCAGGGACACTGTGGGAGCGGCTTTAGCCGCGAACACCGGCGCAGCCGGTGCCATGCACCGCGTTGGATTCTTCGCGGCTAAAGCCACTCCCACAGCGTTACAGCGCCTTCATTTCAGCAATATCCCGCGCCACCTGATCAGCCGATTGGTCAAACATCGCCTGCTCCTGCGCATCCAGCGGCAACTCGATCACCCGCGCCAGCCCCTCCTCTGCCAG
Source organism: Pseudomonas sp. ABFPK (assembly GCF_001586765.1). Taxonomy (NCBI): domain Bacteria; kingdom Pseudomonadati; phylum Pseudomonadota; class Gammaproteobacteria; order Pseudomonadales; family Pseudomonadaceae; genus Pseudomonas; species Pseudomonas sp. ABFPK. Next base: position 14,611 of record NZ_LQXW01000038.1, read on the forward strand.
CACGCAGGGCACACCCATGGCAATATCCGTGCGCCCGTACTCGCCTTCCAGGATCGCCACCGCCGGCAAGATGCGGTTTCGCCCGTTGGCGATCGCATCGACCATCTGCGCAATCGCCACGCCCGGCGCATCGCAGGCGCTGCCCAGCTTCTTCAGCCCCAGGATCTCGCCACCACCCTTGCGGGTGCGCTCGACGATCTGCTGGATCTGCTCACTGGACAGGAAGTGCGACAACGGCACCGAACCGATCTGGCAGTAGCGCATCAGCGGCACCATGCTGTCGCCATGCCCGCCCAGGACCAGCGCCGTGATATCCCGGGCAGAGAACCCGGTCTGCTCGGCGATGAAACACTTCATGCGTGCGGTATCCAGCACCCCCGCCTGGCCGAACACCTTGGTGCGCCCCTGCCCGCTCAGGCTCCAGGCGCGATAGGTGAGCACATCGACCGGGTTCGACACCACCAGCACGGTCGCAGTTGGTGCATGCAGCTTGATGTCGGCCATGATGCCGTCGAGGATTGGCAGGTTGATACTCAGTACATCCTGACGCGACTGCCCCGGCTTGCGCGGCACGCCTGCGGTGATGACCACCAGTTCAGAGCCGTCCAGCATTTCAGCCTTTGCCCCGCCGTGAACCCGGGTATCGGAACCCGACTCGACTGCCGCCTGCCACACATCCAGCGCCTTGCCTTGCGCCATCTCGCCCTGCACATCCATCAACACCAGCTCACGGCACAACTCTTCCCGAGCGATGATCTGCGCCGCCGCCTCGCCGACCATGCCGGCACCCACGATTGTCAGTTTGTTCACACGACACCTCCCAGCGGCGCGCGCCACCAGGAACACGCCTGCAATACAGAGAAGTATCGCCTGCTGAGGCGAAAAGACCACACAAAGGCAAATGGAAGCGGTACGCGTACCCCGTGGGAGCGGCTTTAACCGCGAAGAATCCAACGCGTTGCCTGGCACCGGCTGCGCCGGTGTTCGCGGCTAAAGCCGCTCCCACAAGGACCGCGCCACCTTCGAGTGCAGTGCAGTACCTGTGGGAGCGGCTTTAACCGCGAAGAATCCAACGCGTTGCCTGGCACCGGCTGCGCCGGTAATCGCGGCTAAAGCCGCTCCCACAAGGACCGCGCCACCTTCGAGTGCAGTGCAGTACCTGTGGGAGCGGCTTTAACCGCGAAGAATCCAACGCGTTGCCTGGCACCGGCTGCGCCGGTATTCGCGGCTAAAGCCGCTCCCACAAGGACCGCGCCACCTTCGAGTGCAGTGCAGTACCTGTGGGAGCGGCTTTAGCCGCGAAAAGGCCGGTGCAGGCTGGCCTAGAACTCGAAGGTACTGGACAAGCTCAACTGCCGCGCATCGCCAATGGCCACAAAGTACTGGTTCACCGCCAAGCGCCCACAGAGTCACTGCTAATTCAACCGACCCTGTCCTTGCACGGCGATTTTCCATCTGGCAAGGTTGCCAGCAGAACGCCCACCGACTGACCAGCGGTGCCCCACATCAAAGGAAACCTGACCTGTCACTGCAACCCTCCGTTCGCCGTGATCTGCTGATTCTGTGGCTTTCCATTGCCGCAGTTGCGCTTGTGCTGGGATGGCTGCTGCTGATAATCAGCCGCCAAGGTGCCGGCCCTCAGATTGCGCAGGCGCGCCAACTCACCTCGACCAGTTGCCAGGCGCTCCAGGCGGGTGCGGCACGGGTTCGCCAGCAGCTCCCGCCTGCACAAGACCACCCTGATCTCATGCCCCCCGCTGCCGCACAGGCAGTGCTGGATTTGGCGCTGCGCGACCAGCCGGGCATGGAGGGCGGCTTCTGGCGAGCGGATGCGGGTGTGGTGGCCTACGCCTTCCCAACCTACGACGGCACGGGAATCAAACGCGACCCGCCGAGCGCCGAGTTGCAGCGCATTGCCTCCACGGCCCAGCGTGCGCAGGATTCTGCAGGCCTGGTGGCGGATGTGCGACCGGGCTTGCGCGAAGCCGTGGCTTTCGCCGCATGCCCCGTTCAGGCCTATGACCGGCAGCTGATCGCCTGGACCCTGATGCGCGTTCCGCTTTTGGCCACAGAAACAGTCAATACCTTGATACTCGCGGTAAGCCTGCTGCTGGCGCTGGTCGTTGTCTCCGGGGCATGGCTGGGCTGGATGATTTCGCGTTGGCAGCGCCAGTCGGCGCATTTGCGAAAGCAACTGGCCCAGTCCGAACGCCTGGCCACGCTGGGGCGCGTTTCCGCCGGGCTTGCACACGAGATCCGCAACCCTTTGGGCACGATGCGCATGAAGGTGGAAAACGCGATGGCTGCACCGGCTGACCGGCGCGAAGCACGTGTGGTTGGTGCCCTGGAGGCCGTACTTTCGCAAACGGCACGGCTGGAGACGCTGGTGTCGAGCCTGTTGGCATTGACCCAACCTTTCCGCGCCGAGCGCCAGGCAGTTGACCTGCAGGAATGGCTGGAGGAGCGGCGTAATGCCCACGCCGAAGCAGCGCAAAAGAAAGGCGTACGAATAACACTGGCCGTTGAACCGGAGCTGACCGCTAGCGCGAAGCAAGTTGCGCTGTTCGACCCGACACAAATGGCGCGGGTCTTTGACAACCTGCTGCTCAATGCGCTGGCGCACACGGAAGAACGCGGTGAAATCGAGCTCGGTGCACATCGCACGCACCGCGGCACATTGCTGTTGTGGGTGGCGGACGATGGTTCCGGCATTCCGAATGACCTGCGCGATACACTGTTAGAACCGTTCTCCACCAACCGCGCTGGAGGTACCGGCCTGGGGCTGGCGCTGGTGCGCGAGATCGTGCAGGGTCACGGCGGGCGGGTCGGTCTCGCCGAGTCGGCCAAAGGAACGCGCATAGAGATGGAGCTACCGTGGCCCGAATCCTGATCGTCGACGATGACGCCGCATTCCGCGACAGCCTTGCAGAAATGCTGCAAGACCTGGGCTATGCGGTGCTGCAGGCTGAAACCACCGATGCAGGCCTGCACAGGCTGCGCACCGAGGACGTGGATGCGGCCATCGTCGATCTGCGCCTGCCGGGCGAGGATGGCCTGGTGTTCCTGCGCCGCGCGGCGCGCATCTCGCAGGTGCCGTGCATCATGCTCACCGCCTATGCGAGTGGCGGCAACACCATCGAGGCGATGAGCCTGGGCGCGTTCGACCACCTGACCAAGCCCGTGACCAGGGCCGCCCTGATCGAGACGCTCGAACGGGCCCTGCGACGGGCAGCCAGCACCCCAGACAACCCCCAGGCGGCCGGGGCATCACCTGCCGCAAAAGAGCCCGTGGATGGCACCGAACTGGTCAGCAGCAGCGAGGCCATGCGCCAGGTCTTCAAGCGTATCGGGCTGGCCGCGAACTCCGATGCCACTGCGTTGATCCTGGGCGAGACGGGCACAGGCAAGGAACTGGTCGCGCGTGCCTTGCATCGCAACAGCGGGCGAGCCACCGGCCCCTTCGTCGCCGTCAACTGCGCGGCGATCCCGGCCGAACTGATGGAAAGCGAGCTGTTCGGTCATGTCAAAGGCGCGTTCACCGGTGCCATCACTGAACGCACCGGGCGCTTTCGCGAGGCCGATGGCGGCACCCTGTTCCTCGACGAAATAGGCGATATGCCGCTGGCCACCCAGGCGAAGATCCTGCGGGTGCTGCAGGAACGCGAAATCACCCCCGTGGGCGCCAATCGTGCCCAGCCGGTGAACGTGCGCATCATCGTGGCCACCCACCGAGACCTACCCAGCGCAGTCAAGGAGGGGCGCTTCCGGGAAGACCTGTGGTACCGCCTGCAGGTAGTACCACTGTGGCTGCCGCCGCTGCGTGAGCGCCTGGGCGACGTGCTGCTGCTGGCCGAACACTTTCTACGCCTGCTGGGCGGCGACTCGCCCAAGCGGTTGAGCGCGGCGGCAGCCCGGCTGCTGCTGGCCCATTCCTGGCCGGGCAACGTGCGCGAACTGCGCAATGCCATGGAGCGCGCGGCCATCCTCAGCCACGGCCCGGTCATCGAGGCCGAACACATCGGGTTGCAGACGGCGGCGGCGCCCACCCCGGGCCTGGACATCGACTGGGAAGGCCCAATGGCACAGGCCGTTGCCCAGCTGGAGCGCGAAATGATCGTGCGCGCCCTGGCTGCGACGGCGGGCAACCGCGCAGAGGCGGCGCGGCGCCTCGGTCTGTCTCGCCAGCAGCTCTACCGCAAGCTGGCCGAGTTCGATCTGGACTAACCCCTTCGCACGCAAAGGAGGTGTCCGATTCCGTGACACCTTAGCGTCACGTAATCGGACGGCACATCACTCCTATCAATCATAACTGATTGATTTAATTAACAATTTTATCTGGCATGGTGTTTGCGCTACAGGTTGGGTGTTCCCACCCAAAAGAGCTTCTCCAATGTCCAGGTATTTCATCGCCACATCTCTTGCACTGGCAATTGGCCTGGGTAGCCTCAGCGCGCATGCCATGCCGCCCGCCGCCGCCCATCTGTCTCCAACACCGCATCAGGGTGTGGAAACACCTGGCCTGGTGAGCCAGTACGTGGTGGAAGGCCAGGTGCAACGGATGCTCATCAATCCCTATGGTGAGGTCGACGGGCTGCGCCTGAGCGACGGGACCATTGCAAAGTTTCCACCGCACATGGCCGATGCGCTCACAGCCACGGTCAAAGTGGGGGACGCCGTCCGCATCATCGGGCGGGCGGAAACGCGAGGCACAGTCAAAGCCGACGCCATCATCCACGCCGACAGCGGGCGCACCGTGTACAACCAGCCGCCACCGGTTGGCGAAGGCCGAGCCCTGCCGCCACACCTGCGCGCCCAGCGCCTGCAGCCCCAACAGGTGGAAGGCCAGGTGGAGACCGTGCTGACTGGCCCACGGGGCGAGGCCAACGGCGTCATCCTGAGCGATGGCAGCATCGTACGTTTCCCGTCAGAGAGCCTGCGTATTTCCGTGCAGACGGGCGCACCGTTCGCGGCATCCGGGCTGGGCACGCGCAATGCGTTTGGCACCGCTTTGGAAGCGGTCAGCATGGGCACCACGTTATCCACCCTGCAGCCGCTCTATGACCGCGCGCCATAAGGGAATGCCTCTATGCACCCGGCAACACCTTCCATACCCCCGGCGCATGCCAGCTCACGGCGCTGGCTGTCCGGCCTCAACTTCTTCCTGGCCGATGTCCGTGACGGCCTGGGCCCCTTCCTTGGTGTGTTTCTGGCCAGCCACGGCTGGCGAGCCGATGACATTGGCTACGTGATGGCCGCCAGCGGCATCGCAGGCATGTTGGCGACCACGCCGATGGGCGCGTGGATCGACGCCTCGCGCCACAAGCGACTGCTTCTGGCAAGCGGCGCAATTGCACTCATTCTCGCCACGGCAGCGCTATGGACGGCGCCAACGTTCGGCGTCGCCGTCGCCTCTCAAGTGGTGACGGGTGTTGTGGGTGCGTTGATGGGCGCCGGCATCATGGGCATCACCTTGGGCATCGTTGATCAGAAAGACTTGTCTCGGCAGCTCGGCATCAACGAAGCCTGGAACCATGCCGGCAACGTGGTAGCGGCTGCCTTGGCCGGGCTGGCAGGCTACCGCTGGGGGCTGTCAGCCGTATTCGTCCTGATGGCCCTGATGGCGTGCGCGGCTCTTGCCTGCTTGCGCAAGATCGATCCACATGACATCGATCATGAGCGTGCCCGCGGTGGTGACCTCACTGGCAACCAGCCTGCGCAAGGTAGCAGCCCCTCGCCTTCCATGGTGCGGGTTTTGACGCACTCGCGCGAACTGGGCCTGCTCGCGATCACCATGCTGCTGTTCCACCTTGGCAATGCCGCGATGCTGCCCTTGCTGGCACAGTCGGTTGTCACGCGTGGGCTGGCCGACCCCAGCGTGTTCACGGCATCCACCGTCATCGTGGCGCAGCTGGTCATGATCCCCGTGGCGCTTTGGGCCGGGCGGCATGCCTCTCGGCACGGGTATCGGGCACTGATCCTTGCCGCCCTCCTGGCCTTGCCCTTGCGCGGGCTGATCGCCGGTTGCTGGGAGTCCCCGTGGGCCCTGATTCCGGTACAGGCCCTTGATGGAATCGGGGCAGGCCTGCTGGGTGTCGCCTTGCCTGGGCTTGTCGCTTCCATCCTGCGCGGCACTGGGCACATCAATGCAGGGCTTGGTGCAGTGATGACGATACAGGGAATAGGCGCGGCCATGAGCCACGCACTCGCCGGCTGGATCGCGCAACATTTCGGCTATGGCACAGCCTTCGTTGTTCTCGGTATCGTGGCTGCAATCGGGCTACTCACCTATCAGACAGGCCTTAGGAAGGGACACCCTAGCCGGCAATTGCCAGCTCAGCCAAATAACGTTGACACGATATAGCGTGCTGCACGCCATCCACCAAAGGCTGGCACCCGGCCAAGCCGCGCCAACTCATTCATTCACCTGAGTAAACTGCATGCCTGTATTTGATCCATCCTCGCTCATCTGGGCCGTCGCCGCCGTTGCGACCGGTGGGGTAATCCTGCGCCCCTGGCGGGTGCCGGAATATGTCTGGGCAGTCGGCGCCGCTGTATTGCTGACCGCGTTTGGCCTGGTGCCACTACCCACGGCCCTCGGCGCTGTCGCCGAGGGTGGCGATGTTTACCTGTTTCTGATCGGTATGATGGTGCTGGCCGAACTGGCACGCCAGGAAGGGCTGTTCGACTGGCTGGCCATGTACGCGGTGCAGCATGCCCGGGGCTCCGGCCAGCGCCTGTTCGACCTGGTATTCCTGGTGGGGGTACTGGTAACGGTGTTCCTCTCCAACGATGCCACCGCGGTGGTGCTGACCCCAGCGGTGTACGCCGCATGCCGGGCGGCCAAGGCCGAGCCGCTGCCCTATCTGTTCATCTGTGCCTTCATCGCCAATGCCGCCAGCTTTGTGCTGCCCATTTCCAACCCGGCCAACCTGGTAGTGTTCGGTAGCCAGATGCCGCCGTTGCTGGATTGGCTGCGGCAGTTCACCTTGCCCTCGCTTGCGGCCATCGGCCTGACCTACCTGGTGCTGCGGCTGGCCCAACGCAAACAGATACGCCAGCCCCTGGCAACGACTATCGACATGCAACCGCTGTCCAGCGGTGCACGCTTGTGCGCGCTGGGTATCGTGCTGACAGGCGCCCTGTTGCTGCTGACCTCCGCCCTGGACCGGCAGCTTGGCTTACCCACCTTCTGCGCCGGCATCGCCACGGCCGGGCTGATCCACCTGCGCCAACGGCGCAACCCGATGCCGGTGCTCAAAGGTGTGGCATGGGGCGTACTGCCGTTGGTCGCGGGCCTGTTCGTGCTGGTGGAAGCGGTGGCACAGACGGGTGTGATCGAGCACCTGGCCCATGGCTTGGCCGCGCTGGCGCGCAGCTCCGAGCACCAGGCGAGCTGGGGCGCCGGCGTGGTCGCGGCTATCGCCGGCAACCTGATGAACAATCTGCCGACCGGCCTGATCGCAGGTTCCGTTGGCCATATTGTCGATTTACCCGCGAAAACCACTGCAGCGCTGCTGATTGGCGTCGACCTCGGGCCGAACCTGTCGATTACCGGCTCCCTGGCCACTTTGCTCTGGCTGGTTGCCGTTCGCCGTGAAGGCGAACACGTCGGTGCCTTGGACTTCCTGCGCCTGGGGGCGCTGGTAATGCCGCCTGCCTTGATCGGGGCGTTGGGGTTGCTTCATTTGTGAAGCGCTCGCAAGCGGTCCGCGTACCGTGTGGGAGCGGGCGTGCCCGCGAAGAATCCAACGCGATGCCTGGCACCAGCTGCGCCGGTGTTCGCGGCGGTTCGACGCCTCGACACGCCCGCTCCCACTAGGTCACTGCCAACTCAATGAGTTATGTGTTGTGGAGATCGTGGGAGGCGCCGGGCAATTTACGCCTTGAACAAACGCTCGGCGATGAAGTCGACGAACACTCGGATCTTCGGCGACAGGTGCCGGCTCGATTGCCACAGCGCCCAGAACTGGCCCTGGTCGGAGGTATGCGCATCAAGCAGGCTTTCCAGTGCGCCAGTCCTGACCGATTCACGTACCAGAAAGTCCGGCATGTAGGCGATACCATGGCCGTCCACCGCAGCCATCAGCATTGCCTCCATGTTGTTCAGCGTCAGCACCGTGGGTAAGCGCAACTGGGTAATCTCGGGATCGGCGCCGAGGCTCCAGTCCATGATCTTGCCGGTCGTGACAAAGCGATAGCGCAGGCAGTCGTGTCGCTCCAGGTCGGCTAGCGTCTGGGGCCGCCCCTTGCGTGCCAGGTAGGTAGGCGCTGCGCACAGGACAAAGCGGAACGGCCCGAGCTTGCGCGACATCAATTTTGAATCGGCTAGCCCACCACTGCGGATTACCACATCGAAGCCATCGTCGATCAGGTCGACCAAGTGGTCGTTGAAGTCCATTTCCAGTTCGATTTCAGGGTATGCCTTGCGAAAAGCCGGCATCAACGGCAGCAGAAAACGGTAGCCGATGGTCGGGAGGCTGACCCGCAAGCGACCACGCGGGGCCTGTATCGCATGGGACAGCATGGCCTCCGCATCCTGGAGGTCGTCGAGGATGCGCCGGCAGCGCTCATAGAACAGCTGGCCTTCCGCCGTCAGGCTGACCTTGCGCGTACTGCGCTGGAACAGCCGCACCTTCAACGAACTCTCCAGGCGGGCAACGTTCTTGCCGACCGCCGATGCGGAAATACCCATCGCCCGCGCCGCGCTGACAAAGCTCAACGACTCGGCGGTTTTCACGAAGGCGAGGATGCCGTTCAGGCTTTCCATGGCATTACTTCCTTTTTGTCCATTATGAGAGGAGTCCCAGCCTGTTTATCCAGCATTACGGCCACTATAGATTTAACGCACACGGTGCTACAACAGGAGGGATAGCGCAATGGATCAGGCTACTGACCACACCCCGCACGCGGGCCGTTACCATGTTCTGGCAGCCATCTGCCTGGCCGCCCTGGTGCTGCCGCTGAGTTTCACCGGTGGCGCCGTGGCCACGCCTGCCATCGGCAAGGCCTTCGATGCCGAGCCGTCCTCGCTTACCTGGATCACCAACGCCTTCATGCTCAGTTTCGGCAGCCTGCTGATGGCAGCCGGAACCCTGTCGGACATTTACGGGCGAAAGCGCCTGTTCACGCTGGGCCTGGCCCTGTTCGTCATCGTCAGCATCCTGCTGGCGAGCGTCTACAGCATCGTCTGGCTTGATGCGCTGCGGGCGGTGCAAGGCGTTGCCGCCGCCGCTGCCCTGGCCAGTGGCTCCGCCGCCTTGGCCCAGGAGTTCGAGGACCAGGCCCGCACGCGCGCGTTCAGCCTGCTTGGCACCACGTTCGGGCTGGGCCTGGCGTTCGGGCCGATGGTCAGCGGCCTGCTGATCGAACAGTTCGGCTGGCGCTTGATCTTCGTCAGCACCGCGGCCCTTGCAGCGATCTCGCTGCTGGCGGCGTTGTCACGGATGCGCGAAAGTTTCAACCCCGAAGCGCCCAAGCTGGACCTGCCCGGTGTGCTTGCCTTCTCGAGCATGCTCGCACTGTTTACCACTGCGATCATCCTGGGGCCGCAGGCCGGCTGGCGCTCCCCGCTGATCCTGGCCCTGTTCGGCGGCGCGGCACTGAGCTTGCTGGCGTTCGTGACCATCGAGCTGCGCGCCAGGCAGCCGATGCTCGAGCTGAGCCTGCTGAAATACCCGCGCTTTGTCGGGGTGCAGATTCTGCCGATCGGCACCTGTTATTGCTACATCGTGCTGATCGTACTGCTTCCGTTTCGCTTGATCGGCGTAGAAGGCCTCGCCCCGATGCACAGCGGCCTGATCATGCTGGCACTGTCGGCGCCGATGCTGGTGGTCCCGCTGCTGGCCGCTTGGTTGACCCGCTGGGTAAGTGCTGGCGTGCTGTCGGCTGCAGGCTTCCTGGTGGCGGCCGCGGGATTGTACCTGTTGGCCCATGCCGCTATTGGCGATTACCAGCAACTGGTGCTGGCAATGCTGGTGATTGGTATCGGCACCGGTTTCCCTTGGGGCCTGATGGACGGGCTGGCGGTTAGCGTGATCCCCAAAGAGCAAGCAGGCATGGCCGCCGGCATCTTCAACACCACCCGGGTAGCGGGCGAAGGTGTCGCCCTGGCGATCACCATCGCCCTGCTCACCGCGTTGGTAGGTAACAGTCTTGGGCGCGTACTACCTGCCGGCGATTACAACGAACTGGCGCAGCGCCTGGTGATGGGCGACCTGGGCCAGGTTCAGGGCGTCGATCCGTTGCTGCTGCAGGCCGCGTATCTGGACGGCTTCGGCACCTTGGTGCTGGTGCTGATCGGGTTCACCGTGTTGTCGGCTGGAGCGGCGTTCTTCTTGCTTGGTCAGGACGAGCAGGCAAGGCGTGCCAAAGCGCCTCACAGCAGCCTGCCAGCCTCCGATTCGGTGCGGGGCTGACGACGGCATGGCGATTACACGCGACAACGGGATCTTGCCTAACGCTCAGGGGCCTGGCCGCTTCGCTCCATGACCTTCCCACACCGCTCACTGGCCAAACGGCTGGGCGTTTTCACCCAAACCGGACAGCGAATTGGTCATCAAGGCGCTGGACATGGCGTACGAGCACCGCGGGCGGCCGCAGAATGTACTGTTTCACAGTGATCAGGGCAGCCAGTAAGGCAGCCGAGCTTTTCGTCAGCGGTTGTGGCGTTACCGCTTCAAGCAAAGCATGAGCCGCAGAGGTAATTGCTTGGACAATGCGCCTATGGAGCGTTTGTTCCGCAGCCTGAAAACGGAGTGGGTGCCAAGTGTGGGCTACATGAGTGCTGCGCAGGCACAGCAGGACATCGGCAGGTTTCTGATGCAGCGCTACAACTGGGAGCGACCGCATCAGTTCAACGGTGGGTTACCTCCGGCGATTGCCGAGGAAAAACTTAATCCGGTGTCCGGGATTAGTTGACCACTACACCGCGCAACACCAGCGACGATCTGTCCAAAGCTGTCCAAAATCCGTCTAAGGCCTGTCAGGGGTATGAGACGGCCAGGCCCGTAACTTTAAAAGCCTCCCGCACAGGACTGACTTCAGACGCTCAGTCGGCGCCGATTTCGTCTCATGCCTGTCTCACATTCCGTCAAAGCGTAGTCAAAGTGCGCGTGCCACGCCTAAGCCCACTTCAAGGTTTGGGCATTTTTGGAGACGACAGCACTCCAAGGGCCTGGACGCCGTTTCTGTAGCTCGGTGGCAATTCCGTATTCAGTGAAATGAGCAAAGTAAGCGAGGTCGGTAAGCAATAAACTGACCTTTACTTCGTTTCCTTTCAGATAACCCCGCTGCTCCAGCTCTGGAAGCAATTCCGGCATTAAGTCAACCACCAATTTTTCCAGTTCTTCCAAAAGATAATGCTCTTTGTCCATCTCGGTGATCGCGTGGACGCTGTGCCCAGAAAAAACGAAGCCTCCGCCAATCGGGGCGTATGTAGTACCGTCTAATACTTGAACAAAGGAATTGTATCGTTTCTTGCGAAGAGCTTCCCGTTGATCCGAAGTGAGCCTGCCCTCTTGCCGGACTCCACGAAGAATCCAACGTTCAATCGACTTAGGCCAGTTCCTGTGGATTACCTCCACGATCTCCGCATCTGCGAAGTCATAATGCGTATAGATATTGATCGCATAAAAAACTTCCTTGGTCACTCGTGCAAATAAAAGCGGCCCTGTTCTGGCCATGTACCGCCCTTCTAATACGGTGCCCAGATGTAGGTGGTGAACTCCCCAGTCGCTGAGCAGAAGATCAGTTTTTTTTACCTTGCCGATGAGTCTACTCAGATGGGGGTTGAGATCCTTACCCTCTATCACGCCTCGCTTGATCTTTTCCCACCCCTGCAAATGTTCGGCCGGGCAGTGAAAATCATCAGATACAAGAATCTTTCTCGGCGTCGCGGTTATGCGGCGTTGGGCCGCGTTGAAGTAATGAACAGGAACGTCTTCAGTGATTGCTCTCGTGTCGAGATCCCATTCTGACTTCATGATCTCCTTGAGTGTTTCGTGCCAGTCGCCCTTGAAGTCCATGACCAATTTCATAAAGGCACCCTCCGATTTGTGCATATTGATCCTACGCGCCCGTAGGCTTTCATAAATAGCCTGCAAGCTCGTCGCGCTGTCCTCGTGGGTTTCTTCGTGATCAGGCCATGGTTGCTAGCGGAAAACACTGCAATACCATGGAAAACCAGAGTGGTAACCGGGCCTGGCAACCTCAACATTTCTCAACACGCAGGCCGCCTAGGTTCGCGCCATCGGGGTTGCGAACCTGTAGCGCGAACCACCGGTGCGAGCTGCCCCAGCATCACCGCCAGAATGCGTACCAGCAGCGCGTACCTGGCTACGTACCCGGCGGGATCGCGCACTCCGATTGCGTTACGAACGTGCGGAGGCCCTAAGTGCCCCCAGTACTCGCGCCTAGGGATTCTCCGATCAAGTCAGCACAGGCCATCTGACCTGTGCTGAAATAGCCCTCCGTCCAACTGCCCTCTACAAGCCCGCCATCCCATGAGCCAGATGAGCTTTTCCGATTTCGAGTACGC
>NZ_LQXW01000039.1:0-26440 GCF_001586765.1 Pseudomonas sp. ABFPK
ACCGGTTCGGACCTGGTGGTGAAACTGGCCAACGGCCAGACCATCACCATTCCGGTTGGCGAGTCGTCGGCGTCGGTGCCGTTCACCGCGCCGAACAACGTCCATAACGCCAACCTGGACCTGACCAACAAGATCACCGACATCTCGGGTGGTAACTACGAGAAGACCGTGGCCGTTGGCGAGCCAGTGACCACTGTCACCGACAACCCGGCGACCCCGGACGTCACCACGCTCACGCTGACCGCGACAGATACCGTGGCCGAAGGCGGCAAGATTACCTACACCGCTACGCTGTCCAACCCGGCGGGTACTGCGCTGACCGTCAAGCTGAGCAACGGCGAGACCATCACCATCGCCGCCGGTTCGAAGGAAGCCTCGATCACCATCGACGCGCCGAGCGACGATGTGTACATCGATGCGGGTACCGTTCAGGCCAAGATCGATAGCACCAACGGCGGCGACTTCGAGAAGCTGGATGTCAGCAGCACTGCGGCTGTGACCAAGGTCACCGATACCATCGACACCACTACCGTGACCCTGACCGCGACCTCGACCGTCGCTGAAGGTGGTGTGGTGACCTACACCGCATCGGTCAATCACAAAGTTACCGGTTCGGACCTGGTGGTGAAACTGGCCAACGGCCAGACCATCACCATTCCGGTGGGTGAGTCGTCGGCGTCGGTGCCGTTCACCGCGCCGAACAACGTCCATAACACCAACCTGGACCTGACCAACAAGATCACCGACATCTCGGGTGGTAACTACGAGAAGACCGTGGCCGTTGGCGAGCCAGTGACCACTGTCACCGACAACCCGGCGACTCCGGACGTCACCACACTCACGCTGACCGCGACGGATACCGTGGCCGAAGGCGGCAAGATTACCTACACCGCTACGCTGTCCAACCCGGCGGGTACTGCGCTGACCGTCAAGCTGAGCAACGGCGAGACCATCACCATCGCCGCCGGTTCGAAGGAAGCCTCGATCACCATCGACGCGCCGAGCGACGATGTGTATGTCGATGCCGAAGACCTGAGCGTGACCGTTACCGGTACCACCGGTGGTGACTTTGAGAAGCTGGACGTCAGCAGCACTGCGGCAGTGACCAAGGTCACCGATACCATCGACACCACTACCGTGACCCTGACCGCCACGCAAAGTGTGGTCGAGGGCGGCGTAGTGACCTACACCGCGTCGGTCAACCACAAGGTCACCGGTTCGGACCTGGTGGTAAAACTGGCCAACGGCCAGACCATCACCATTCCGGTGGGCGAGTCGTCGGCGTCGGTGCCGTTCACCGCGCCGAACAACGTCCATAACACCAACCTGGACCTGACCAACAAGATCACCGACATCTCGGGTGGTAACTACGAGAAGACCGTGGCCGTTGGCGAGCCAGTGACCACTGTCACCGACAACCCGGCGACCCCGGACGTCACCACGCTCACGCTGACCGCGACAGATACCGTGGCCGAAGGCGGCAAGATTACCTACACCGCTACGCTGTCCAACCCGGCGGGTACTGCGCTGACCGTCAAGCTGAGCAACGGCGAGACCATCACCATCGCCGCCGGTTCGAAGGAAGCCTCGATCACCATCGACGCGCCGAGCGACGATGTGTATGTCGATGCCGAAGACCTGAGCGTGACCGTTACCGGTACCACCGGTGGTGACTTCGAGAAGCTGGACGTCAGCAGCACTGCGGCTGTGACCAAGGTCACCGATACCATCGACACCACTACCGTGACCCTGACCGCCACGCAAAGTGTGGTCGAGGGCGGCGTAGTGACCTACACCGCGTCGGTCAACCACAAGGTCACCGGTTCGGACCTGGTGGTGAAACTGGCCAACGGCCAGACCATCACCATTCCGGTGGGTGAGTCGTCGGCGTCGGTGCCGTTCACCGCGCCGAACAACGTCCATAACACCAACCTGGACCTGACCAACAAGATCACCGACATCTCGGGTGGTAACTACGAGAAGACCGTGGCCGTTGGCGAGCCAGTGACCACTGTCACCGACAACCCGGCGACCCCGGACGTCACCACACTCACGCTGACCGCGACAGATACCGTGGCCGAAGGCGGCAAGATCACCTACACCGCAATGCTGTCCAACCCGGCGGGTACCGCGCTGAACGTCAAGCTGAGCAACGGCGAGACCATCACCATCGCGGCGGGTCAGAAAGAAGGTTCGATCACCATCGATGCGCCGAGCGACGATGTGTACATCGATGCCGGTACCGTTCAGGCCAAGATCGATGGCACCACTGGCGGCGACTTCGAGCTGCTGGCTACCAGTGGAGCCTATGCGGTAACCAAGGTCAGCGACACCATCGACCACACTGGCCTTAGCCTCAGCGCCACGCCAACCGTCGCAGAAGGTGGCCAGATCACCTACACCGCCACCCTGACCAACAAGGCTGGCACCGACATGACCATCAAGCTGAGCAACGGCGCTGTGATCAGCATCGATGCGGGCAAGCTCTCCGGCTCCGTGACCGTTCCGGCGCCAGCCGATGACGTCTATATCGATGCAGGCAACGTTTCGGCGAAGATCACCGAAACCAGCGGTGGCAACTTCGAGAAATTGAACGTCAGCGATACGGCGGCGGTCACTGCGGTCACGGATACCATCCAGACCACCACCCTGAGCATCAGCGGCACCGCCGCGGTCGCCGAAGGTGGTAATGCCACGTACGTCCTGAACCTGACCAACAAGGCCGAGACCGACGTCACCGTCAAACTGACCTACACCGGCACCGCGGCCGATGGCACGGACTACACCGGCGTGGCTACCGTAGTGATCAAGGCCAACAGCTCGCAGGCAACGTTCACCGTCCCGACCTTCAAGGACAACGCCACCGAGGGTACCGAGCACTTCACGGTCAAGATCGATTCGGCCACTGGCGGTAACTTCGAGAAGCTCGACATCAGCTCCAGCGCCGGCAGCGTGACCACCCAGATATTCGAGCCAGCTCCGGTTCTGGACCTGGATGGCAACGACTCCAGCGGCAAGACCGGAGCCGACTACCAGACCACCTTCACCGAGAACCAGCCAGGCAGTGGTGTGTCGATCGGCGATGTGGACGTCACTATCACCGACTTCGACAGCTCGCAGCTGACGGGCGCAACGGTCACCCTGACCAACCGCCAGCCGGGTGATGCGCTGAACCTGGGCAACAGTGTCAACGGCATCACGATCAACGCCAACAGCACAGACGGCAAGGTAGTCCTGACCCTGAGCGGCGCTGCGTCGCTGGCCGACTATATCCAGGCGATCAAGAACATCACCTTCATCAACAGCAGCGAGAACCCGAGCACCACGCCTCGCATCATCACCGTGACGGTGACCGACGGCGTTAATACCTCGAACACCGCCACGACCACGGTGAATGTGATCGCTGTCAACGACGCACCAGTCGCCACTGGCGGCGCCGTCACTGGCGTCGAAGACACGCCGCTGGTGCTGACCTGGAACGACTTCAACATTTCCGACGTCGACAGCGCCCTGTCGAGCCTGGGTGTGACCTTCACCCAGCTGCCAGCGGGTTCCCTGCAGCTCTTCAACGGCACCGCCTGGGTCAACGTCGCCCAGAACCAGACCGTCAGCCAGGCTGACATCGCTGCCGGCAACCTGCGGTTCGTGCCAAAACCCAACGAGTCGGGTATCGACGGATATGGCGGAACGGGCGTCGGCAACAAGCAGGCCGACTATGCCCAGATCAAGTACAAGCCTACCGACGGTACCGCTGCTGGTGGCGAGGCCACGCTGAAGGTCGATATTGCACCTGTAGCCGACAAGCCTGGCCTGAACATCGGCAGCAACACCCCCGAATCGCTTGGCCTGACCAAGGAAACCTGGAACAGCCTCACGGGCCTGGGCACCAACGGCAACGGCATCAGCGGTACTGCGCTGAAGAACGTGTTCGCCAACTCTGGCAGTGCCAGCAAGACCGAGCAGGTTACCAGCGCCGATTCGGGCGGCAGCGTTGCCGCCGGTACGGGCTCCAAGACCTCCGGCCTGATCTACCTGGAAGCCGGCCAGACCTACACCTTCAGCGGCACCGCCGATGACAGCCTGCAGGTCTACATCGGCAAAACCAGCGTGGTCGGCGCCACCTGGGGGGCGGGCGGTACGATCTCCGGCAGCTTCTCGCCGCCTGTCAGCGGCTACTACACCCTGGAGATCTACCACGCCAACCAGTCCGGCCCGGGCAGCCTGGATATCAACGTCAAGGTCGGTAACGGCCCGGTGACCGACCTGAGCAGCTCGGCCATCCCGATGTACCCGAACGTTGCGGCGATGGGTAACGCCGGGCTTTCCGTGTCCGATTTCCATGGCAGTGATGGCCAAGGCTACTACGACGGCTACAAGCTCAACGAAGGGCCGGAGAACGGCACCGTCAAGCTGGTTGGCATTTCCACCAACCTGACCGACACCGACGGCTCCGAGAGCCTGAGCGTCAAGCTGGACGGCATTCCGGCAGGTTCGGTGCTCAGCGATGGCGCTGGTCATACCGTAACCGTCGGCGCCACTTCGGTTGACGTCACCGGCTGGAGCCTCAACGGCCTGAGCATCAAGCCGCCGGCGTACTACCAGGGCAGTTTCGATGTGAAGGTCACCTCGACCGCTACCGAAAGCGTGGGCGGCAACAAAGCCTCCACCGAAGGCACGATCAAGGTAACTGTCTATCCGGACACCTACACCGCCAGCAACCTGACTACCGACAGCGACAGTTTCACCGGCACCACCACCAGTGACATCATCGTTGCCGACATCAGTGGCCTGCATGTGACGCCGGGTCAGGACTACAACATTGCGTTCATCGTCGATACCTCAGGCAGCATGGGCAGCGCGGTCGATGCCGCGCGTAACTCGCTGAAGTCGGTGTTCGATACCTTGGCCAACAGCGTCAAGGGCGCGCAGTCCGGTACAGTGAACATCCTGCTGGTGGACTTCTCCACCCAGGTGAACAGTACGGTTTCGGTCAACCTGGGCGACAAGAACGCGCTGAGCTCGCTCTACAGTGCGCTCAATACACTCTATTCCAGCGGCTCGACCAACTACGAGGATGCGTTCAAGACCACCGCCAACTGGTTCAAGCAATTGATGGATGCGGGCAACACCGGCAGCCGCCAGACGTTCTTCATCACCGACGGCCAGCCAAACGTGTACCAGACCGGTGAGTATGACCCCACGCTCATGAACTCAAGCTACACACTGGATGCAGTGCTGAAGTCGATCAACTACAAATTGGGTGATGTGGTCACTGACAAGCTGGTGGGGAACAACAACCGATTTAGCATCGACGCCGCTGGCAACATGACCGCCGAGTACAAAACCGGAAACGGCAACAACTGGAAAACCGACAGTTATGCAAGCGGACAGTTGCATGCTCAGGGAGATGGTACTTATGAGTTTGCCTACGCCACTTCCGACCGATGGACCGACTACTATGCGGACCTCAATTCCCAGCAGAGCTTCCTGTTGTTGTCCAAGCTGTCTGGCGTGGAGGCCATTGGCCTCAACAGCGCGGTCAACTTCAACGACCTGAAGCCTTACGACACCGATAGCAAGCCGCAGACCAACATCGACCCGAGCAAACTGGCGGAAGCGATCCTGGGCCACACCGAAGCCACCGTGCCGGGCAATGACACCGTCAACGGTGGTGATGGCAACGACATCATCTTCGGTGACCTGGTGAGCTTTGGTTCGGTCGCCGGCAACGGTGTCGAAGCCATACAGGGATATGTCGCAGGCCAGCTGGGTGTGGCCCTGGGTGATGTCGACGGTCGCGTGCTGCACAAGTACATCGTCGAGCACGTCAGCGAATTCGATGTTTCGCGCAGCAACGATGGCAATGACATTCTCAACGGTGGGGCGGGCAATGACCTCCTGTTCGGCCAGGGCGGCGACGATACCCTCGACGGTGGCAAGGGCAATGACATACTGATCGGTGGCCTGGGCAAGGACACTTTGCTCGGTGGTGAAGGCAATGACATCCTGCTTGGTGGCAAGGGCGATGACACCATGACCGGTGGCAGCGGTGCCGACACCTTCGTATGGAAGGCTGGCGATTCCGGCAAAGACGTGATCAAGGATTTCAAGGTGGCCGAAGGCGACCGCATCGACCTGAAGGACCTGCTCCAGGGCGAGAAGGGCAGCACCATCGACAACTACCTGAAGCTCACCACGGTGGAAGGCACGACGACGCTGCAGGTCAGCAGCGAAGGCAAGCTCAATGCCGCCGGTGGTATCGCCAACGCCGACGTGACCATCAAGCTGGAAGGGGTGAACTGGTCCAACACCACGATCAACTCGTTGATCAGCGGTGCTGACCCGACAATCATCATCCACAACAAGGACAGTTGATTACTGATGCGCTAGCGGGCTGCACTGCAGCCCGATCGCCGGCAAGCCAGCTTCCACAGGAACTGTGCAGCTCTGGAGAGTTGTGCGGTTCTTGTGGGAGCTGGCTTGCCGGCGATTGGCCGCTCAGCGGCCATGGTACTTTCCTGGCATCCTGCGACAGCGCATACTCTGGCGCCGGGCCTGCGTGCCCGGTGATCTTTGCCTATGCTGCTGTCTACCACCCAGGAACCAATGTGACGAGGGACACCGCCATGTTCTACGTGCAACGCGATGCCGCTGGCCAGTTGCAGCGGGTCGAAGCAGCCGCTTTTGACCAGTTCACCGAAATGCTCCCCGCCGACCATGCCGATATCCAGGAATGGTTTGCCGATGACGTCGTGGAAAACAGCCTCAACCAGCTCAAGCAAAGCGATCTCGACATGATCCGCGTGCTCGAGGACTTGATCGATGTGCTGACCGCCAAGGGTGTGTTCAAGATCACCGACCTGCCCCCCGGTGCGCAGGCCAAGCTGCTCAACCGTTCTACAGCGCGCAAGGCGCTCAGCAGCCTGAACAACCTCATCGATGAGGAAGAGCAGGGCGGATTGATCTGATTGCGCACCGCCTCTGACAGCCGTGCTATGGTTATTCTTTATCGGTATTTAAAATAAAACTCTTATGACTTTATAGTCGCTTCCACTGCGTACCCGTCGACCAATCGATGCGCCGCACGACTTGAACCCACACGGGAAATCCCCGTGCGTTTCTGATCGTTGCGCGCCATTGAAGTCGCGCACTGCGTGGGAGTGAAAAATGTCAGCCGCCTCGAACGCCTTGTCGATCATCGACAGCGCACTGCCGCAACGCTTCGAAATCCGCCCTTTTTCCGGTGCTGTAGGTGCCGAAATCATCGGCCTGGACTTGGCCAGGCCGGTCAACGCCGTGGATTTTGCCCGTATCCATCGCGCCCACCTCGACCACCATGTGCTGGTGTTTCGCGACCAACGCATCAGCCCTGACCAGCAGATCGCCTTCAGCCGCCGTTTTGGTCCATTGCAGATCCATGTGCTCAAGCAGTTCCTGCTCGCCGGCCACCCCGAGATCCTGATCGTTTCCAACATCATCGAGAACGGCCAGAACATCGGCCTGGGTGATGCCGGCAACTTCTGGCACTCGGACCTGTCGTACAAGGAACTGCCCAGCCTTGGCTCCATGCTGCATGCCCAGGAACTGCCCGACGAGGGCGGCGATACCCTGTTCGCCGACATGCACAAGGCCTGGGACGCTGTACCCGCGGCCCTGCGCAAGGTGGTCGAGGGCCGCAGTGCCGCTCACTCCTACACCGCCCGTTACGCCGAGACCAAGTTCGAAGGCAACTGGCGCCCGACCCTGACCGCCGAGCAGCTGGCGCAGGTACGGGAAGTCATCCATCCGGTGGTCCGTACCCATCCGGAGAACGGCCGCAAGGCGCTGTTCGTCAGCGAAGGCTTCACCACCCGTATCGTCGGCCTGCCAAGTGACGAAAGCCGCGACGTGCTGCAACAGCTGTATGCCCTGAGCGTGCTGGAGCAGAACATCTATCGCCACCAGTGGCAGCCCCGCGACCTGGTGTTCTGGGACAACCGCTCGCTGATCCACCTGGCCACCGGCTGCCCCGCACACCTGCGGCGCAAGCTGTATCGCACCACTATCCAGGGCGATGCCCCGTTCTGACGACTGAGGAAACCCATCATGCGTAAATCCATCAGCCGCCTGGCGGCAAGCATCGGCCTGGGCGCAAGCCTTGTCGTCGGCAGCCTGGCGGCCCCCGCCGCGGCGCAAGCAGAAGGCAAGATTCGCATCGCCGAACAGTTCGGTATCGTCTACCTGCTGCTGAACGTAGTGCGTGACCAGCATCTGATCGAAAAACATGGCAAGGAGCACGGCATCGACATCGAAGTCGATTGGGCCCAGCTATCGGGTGGTTCGGCCATCAACGACGCACTGCTGTCCGGTTCGGTGGACATCGCCGGCGCTGGCGTCGGCCCGCTGTTGACCGTGTGGGACCGCACCAAGGGCCGACAGAACGTCAAGGCCGTGGCCTCGCTGGGCAACTTCCCGTACTACCTGGTCAGCAGCAACCCCAATGTGAAGACCATTGCCGACCTCTCCGACAAGGACCGCATCGCCGTACCGGCGGTAGGTGTATCGGTGCAGTCGCGCTTCCTGCAGTACGCCGCCGCCCAGCAATGGGGCGACAAGGAATACAACCGCCTCGACAAGTACACCCTGGCCGTGCCGCACCCGGATGCCACTGCCGCGCTGCTGGCCGGCGGCACCGAACTCAACGGACACTTCTCCAACCCGCCGTTCCAGGACCAGGTGCTCGCCAACAAGAACGTGCACGTTGTACTCAACAGCTACGACCTGCTCGGCCCCAACTCGCCGACCTTGCTGTTCGCCACTGAAAAATTCCGCAAGGACAACCCCAAGACTTACAAGGCCTTCGTTGATGCGCTGGCCGAAGCCGCGGACTTCGCCCAGAAGGACAAGGCGGCCGCCGCCGACACCTATATCCGCGTGACCAAGGCCAAGATCGACCGCGACACGTTGATCAGACTGATCGACAACCCGCAGTACGAATTCACCGTCACGCCAAAGAACACCTACAAGTTGGCCGACTTCCTCTATCGGGTAGGCGCCATCAAGCACAAGCCGGAATCGTGGAAGGACTACTTCTTCCAGGATGAACGCCCGCTGCAGGGGAGCTGACCAATCATGACTGCCCCATTGCCAGGCCACACGGCCAGCAACCTGAGCCGTGTCGCAACGCCGCCTTTGCTCAAGGTGGATAACCTCAGCCTCGAATACCGCACCGCGCAACGCGTGGTGCGGGCCACCCACCAGGTCAGCTTCGAAGTCGACCGTGCCGACCGCTTCGTGCTGCTCGGCCCCTCCGGCTGCGGCAAGTCCACCTTGCTCAAGGCCGTGGCCGGGTTCATCTCGCCCCAGGAGGGGCAGATTCTGCTGCAAGGTCAGCCAGTCAGCGGTCCGGGCCCCGACCGCATCGTGGTGTTCCAGGAGTTCGACCAGCTGCCGCCATGGAAGACGGTGAAACAGAACGTCATGTTCCCTCTGCTGGTGTCGGGCCAGCTGAAACGCGCCGAGGCCGAGGAGCGGGCACTGCACTACCTGGAAAAAGTCGGCCTGGCCGCCTTCGCCGATGCCTACCCACACACCCTGTCGGGCGGTATGAAGGCGCGCGTGGCGATTGCCCGGGCCTTGGCCACGCAGCCGAAGATCCTGCTGATGGACGAACCGTTCGCGGCACTTGATGCGCTGACCCGGCGCAAGATGCAGGAAGAACTGCTGCTGCTATGGGAGGAGGTGCGTTTTACCCTGCTGTTCGTTACCCACTCCATCGAAGAAGCGCTGGTGGTCGGCAACCGCATCCTGCTGCTGTCGCCCCACCCGGGGCGGGTGCGTGCCGAAGTGCACAGCCACCAGTACGACCTGGGCAGCCTGGGTGGTAGCGACTTCCAGGCCAGTACCCGGCGCATCCATCGTTTGCTGTTCGATGAGGTGGATGCCCCCGAACAGCCCGACGATCTTGGTTTCAACGATATCCGTATCGCCTACTGACAGGAGCTTCAGCCATGACCACTACACCTGTACGCCAGGAATACGAGGTGCAGCTGGAGCCTTTGCTCAGTGTGCCTGTGGAGCGCAACCTGCCGTTGGCTCAGCGCCTGTGGCAGCACGGCTGGTTGCGCAAGGCGGTCATCCTGCTGGTGATCGCCGTGCTGTGGGAGGCCATTGCCCGCTACCAGGGCAACGATCTGCTGCTACCGACCTTCCTGCAGACGGCCACGGCGCTGTGGGACGGCATGGTCAGCGGTGAGTTGCCGGCCAAGGTTGGCGTGTCGCTGGTGATTCTGCTCAAGGGTTACCTGCTGGGAATCATCCTGGCCTTCGGCCTCACCAGCTTGGCGGTGTCGACCCAGCTTGGGCGCGATCTGCTGGGCACCCTGACCTCGATGTTCAACCCGTTGCCGGCGATTGCCCTGCTGCCCCTGGCTTTGCTGTGGTTCGGGCTGGGCGACAACAGCCTGATCTTCGTGCTGGTGCACTCGGTGCTCTGGGCGCTGGCGCTGAACACCTATGCGGGCTTTCTCGGCGTGTCGGAGACCCTGCGCATGGCCGGGCGCAATTACGGCCTGAAAGGGCTGCGGCTGGTGCTGCATATCCTGGTGCCGGCGGCGCTGCCGTCGATCCTGTCGGGGCTGAAGATCGGCTGGGCGTTCGCCTGGCGCACACTGATCGCTGCCGAGCTGGTGTTCGGGGCCAGCAGTGGCAAAGGCGGGCTGGGTTGGTACATCTTCCAGAACCGCAACGAGCTGTACACCGACAAGGTGTTTGCCGGGTTGGCGGTGGTGATCCTGATCGGCTTGCTGGTGGAAGGGCTGGTGTTCAATACCCTGGAGCGGTTGACCGTTCGCCGCTGGGGGATGCAGCGCTGACGCGCATGTGCTTGGTTGGCCCGATCGTCGGCTTGCCGGTGATCGGCCTGATGTTGTCGGCCCAAATGGCGTAGCTCTGAAACACGTTCAAATATTTTCAAGCCGACTTGTCGTATAACTTGTAAGAAAATTCCTAATTTAGCATCGATCTCCGCAGAACGAATGCGTTGGAGTTTTTCCGTGCCTAGCCTGTTCCGCTCAATTGTTTACAAGGAACAGTAACCATGGCTTTCGACGCTTATATTCAAATCGCGGAAATCGCTGGCGAAGCAAAGGACGAGCAATACAGCAACTGGATCGAGATCCTTGGCTACACGTTCGGCAGCAGCCAAAGCGCCTCCGCCACCGCCATTTCCGCAGGCGGCGCCACTTCCGGGCGTACCACCCTGAGCAACCTCACCTTCACCAAGTACCTGGACAACGCCAGTTGCAAACTGCTCGAAGCCAGTTGCGCCGGGCAGCACCTGAAAGAGGTGAGGCTGGTCGTCTGCCGCGCCGGTGGGGACAAGCTCAAATACTACGAAGTGGTGCTCGAAGAAGTGATCATCGCCGACTATGCACAAAGCGCGCATGCCGGCGTGCCGACTGAAATCATCCAGCTCGACTACGGCCGTATCAAGACCACCTACACCCGGCAGCAGCGTGTCGATGGTAGTGCCGGCGGCAATGTGACCGGTGGCTGGGACCGGATTGCCAACAAGAAGTTTGCGTGAGGAACGACCATGTCCGAGGCACGCAGCTTTATAAATCCCAAGGCACAGAATTACGCGACGCTGAAGAACGGTACACCGATGAACGCCAACCAGCAGGCCAAGTTCGATGTGCTCAATGGGCATATCGTCAACACCGTGGTCTTGGCCGGCGAACTGGTGATCGTCGGTGACCCCGATACTTCCTCCTGCACCAGCCATGAAGCCTTTCTGATGGGCAAGGCGGCTGGCATCCACCGCGACATCATGCTCAACGGGGGCGGTGTTGACGGTTTCATGCTGGATAACTTCGAGATGCTGCAAAGTCTACTGGCCCATGCATCGATGGGGGCAAGGGCAGCGAGCGATGGCTGGGCCAGGTATCTGGATGCAATCAAGAAGACGCTGGAACAGATCGAGCAACTGCACCGCGAGCATATGAGTGGTGGTGTGTTCAGGGCGCGGGAAGAGTTCTATGCCAAGCGTGTGGAGCTGTTCAGGACGTTGGACGAACAGCTGGGGAGGACGGCCGCCTATGGCTCGGGTCTACGAAATCAGGGATCGATCAAGCGAATGCTGCAGCTTTCCACCAAGCGTTATCTGAATGCTGGGGAGATATCCGGGTATGCAGAGAAGGTAACGGGAGTGGCGAAGGCTGCGAGTCTGATCAAGAAAGGGGCCTACATCGGGGTTGCGTTGGATGTAGCCGCTACTGGGCTGGAAATTAAAAAAGCTTGTACTCTGGGGCGGGAGGAGGAGTGTGCCAGAGCTAAGTACGTAGAGGGTGGTTCTCTGTTATTAGGTTTGACTGGAAGTAGTATTGTGGGCGCTTATGGCGGTGCAATCGCCACCGGGGCATGCGCGTTTGTGCTAGGAATTACAACAGGTCCTGGCTCTTTGGTTTGCGGAGTGGTCGGCGGGGCGGTTGGGGGAGCAGTCGGCGGCGAGATCTTTGGGGGATGGGGTGAAATTGCAGGTGATTTCCTATATCGCAAGGTTTCAGAATGACTATGTTTGAGCCTGGCCTGATTGTCTTGATGATCTTTGGCTTGGGAGTAATAACTCTGCTTGTCCTGGTTTATGTTGCTTATGCATGTTTAGATAGGGCTGAATCCCTTTTGGAGAAGTCTAGATATATACAGGGCGTTAAGGAAGGCTTTTTTCATGCTGGTATGCCGGGTAAGGTTTTACGTGTGTGCAGTATTGCCTTTCTTTTGACAATGCCAGGCCCCTACGTACAGCGTGGACTAGCAAACTCCGACGAGATAAAGAGATTTCCGAGGTCGCTGAGATTTTTGTTAATTGGGCTATGGCTAGCATTGACGATTGAAGTCTTAGCTATGCTGGCGTTTCAGGCTTGGCTTTATTATGTTTGAATTGCCTTGGGTGGCAGTCGTAAGCTCTTTGGGCCTGAGAGACTTTGTGAGGGGAAAAGGGCTGGTTGATGTTCCAGAGGTACGAGCAGTAACTGAGTACATCGAAAGGCTACTGATTTCGCTGTGGCTCACGAACCTTGTCGTTGTCAGCATTTTGCATATGGGGTGGGGGCTTTACGAAACTGATGGCCAGGTGACCACTCCTACGGCGATTTGCAATAATTTACGGTGAGTAATAAAGCGTGAGCAGTCTTGAGATGAATGTGGTCGCGATTTGTTTTTTCTGCTTGGGTATGGTTGCGCTTTTAGTGAAAATATATGTCGCCATAAGATATCTTGATGAGATTGAAGGTCTGCTATCAAAAAGCAATTTTGTATCGGGGAATAGGAAGCTTTATTTGCACGCAGGCATCATCGGTAAGATTATGCGTATCTGTACCATATCAACACTTCTGAGCACGCCATACCTATTTGCTCGCAAGGGATTGGTTGATGAGGCGCAACTGCAGAACTTTCCGGCGCGTATGAAAAGACTGCTTATAGTAACGTGGTGCACAATGTGTATTTCTTCAGTCGCATTCCTCGCGCTCGGGTCTTTTTAAGAAAGTGTTTGGAGGAAGCGCGCAGGCTGCAGTGTGATGCGCGGTGCTCCATTGCACCTTGTCTGAAGAAGCTTGCCGAGATGATGGGGGAACACTGTTGTTGGTTTGATCCGCTTGGGAGGCGAGTGTGTGGAAAGAGGATTGAATGAAATCGACAGTTGAAGTAATAGGAATGTCCATGTTGTTATTCTGGATAATGATCAGTGTGGGTATTATGATTTACCTAGCCTGCCGATATCTTGATTTGGTTGAATCGAACCTGTCGGGATGCAGTTATGTACGAGATAATCGGTTAAGTTTCTCATCGGCGGGTTTGCTAGGTAAAGTGTTGCGCATCTGCCTGGCCGCAAATATGCTTATGATGCCCGGTGTCTTTGTTAGCAAAGGTGTTGCGGATGCTTCCGAAATATTGCGCTTTCCAAAGGATCTGAAAATTAAAATTCTAGTTTCGTGGGGAGGGCTAATGACTTCTACGGTTATTTTTGTTGTTGCCCATAATGTTCTGAAGCTTTTAAGCTTGCCCAGTTGATTATATCGGCTTAATTTGTTATTAATTGGAGGGGTAAAGTGCCACTTTGCTATAAGTGGCTTGTGCTCTACTTTCATCTCGCAATTGCAGGCCAGGTTCTTAGCCATGGGAAATCGAGACTTGCTGGTGGGTGAGCCTTAAGCTCAATGGCCATCCTGATACTGTGCCGCCGCTTCAACGAGTGTCCTGGCAATCTCCATGCGTAGCTGGCTGGGCTGTTCGATCACCACGCCTGCTCCCTGGCTCAGCACCCACCAGCGCAACCCCCAGCCATCCTCCACGGTGGCCCGCAGCCGATGGCCCTGCTCCAGCGCTGTCAGCTGCATATCGACACTCAACGGCGCTTCACGCAACTGTCGGGCCAGCAGGTCGCTGACCCAGGCCTGTAGCTCGACCCCTTCACCTTGCGCCGGCTGCAGCGAACCACCGCGCAAAAAACCCTGCAGATCGAAATTCCCACGCAACTCGCCAGCAACGTTCGCCGACCAGTGCCAGCCAAACGGAATGCTCTTGTCATTGCGCTCCAGCGGAAATATCAGCGACAGCTCATTGAGATCACGCTCGACAGTGCGTTTGCTGACGGTGAAGCCCACATCACGCAGGCGCCAGACCAATTCGGCGCTGGTAATGCCAGGGGAACGGCTGGGCAGCTGGCGCAGCAGCGCCCACTGTCGGCTGAGGGTGGCGCGAGTGGTGGCGAACGGCAAAAGATAACGTCCTTGTCTAGGCTTGCCGCAATAGGATGGCGGCAGGCGTGGGTCATGGCAATTGGCCACAGCCTGCTCAGATCAAGGAAGTCGCATTTGGTTGCCTGGTGCCGAATCGTTCGCGACAGGTTTTGACGTTACGTCACGCAGAATCACGCCTCATCACAGCCGAAGGTTGGGGTTGTGTGTCGTTCAATGAGGATGAACATGTCTGCTGCCAGCAATATCCATTCGCTGCTTGCCCGCCTTTTGCCCGAGCGGGTCATTGCCCCACCGGCCGCTGTCGGGAGGCGACAGCGACTGTTTGCCGGGATCGGGTTGCCCAGCCAGCGCTCGCTGCTGGTCAGCCGCCTGGACGAAGCCAGCGACTTGCAGACGGTTTACGTCGACCTGCGCCGCCAGGCCTTGCAAGGCAATGTGGCGGCGCTCAACGACCTTGGCTGGATCTGGCTCAACGGCAAATACTGGCGTGCTGACACCGTGTTGGCCGGCCACCTGTTGCGCATGGCGGCCCTGCAAGGCAATGCCGCGGCGTGGTTCAACCTTGGGCAGCAACATTACTTTGGCAAAGGTATCGAACCCTCTTACCTACAGGCGGCGGAGTGCTACCGGCAGGCTTTCGAGCGGGGCATGCTGCATGCCGCTGCTGCCCTGGGTGACCTGTACGAGGAAGAAGTGTGCGATGGCAGCCTGCAGTGGCAGGTAGATCTTGTACAGGCCTACCAGTGGTTCCTGCGCGGGGCCGAGCAGGGCGAGGCACGCTGCCGTTTCGAGGTGGGCTACCGGTTGATGCACGGGCTGTACGTGGAGGCTGATCTCAAGGCCGCACTGTACTGGCTGGAACTGGCGGCAGCTGCGGGGGTGGTGCAGGCGGCTGAAGAGCTGGCGGTGCACTTCAGCAGCCGTGACGAGGGCCGCTACCAGGAGTGGCGTGACCGGGCGGTGCAGATGGGCAGTACATTGGCCTTGACCATGAAGCTGGAAGACCAGATACAGCCCTGAATGCTCTGTTGCCTGTCCGGGCCTCTTCGCGGGTAAACCCGCTCCCACAGGTACCGCGCATGGCTTGAATCCTATGCAGCACCTGTGGGAGCGGGTTTACCCGCGAAGAGGCCGGCACAGGCAGGCCAGAAGCCCCAGCATGAACAACAATTCATCCATCCCCCCGGTTGACGACAGGGGGAGGCACAGGCGTATATTGATAGTTAGCAAACTATGAATATCCTTGGTTCCTGTCATGTCCCTTGATCTCCTGCGCCTGCAAGTCAGCAGTGGCATGGTGGTTGCCGCCCGCCATTGGCGGCGCATCTGCCATACCGCCCTGACCGGTTACGGCATTTCCGAGGCCTGCGCCGCGCCGTTGCTGATGATCGTGCGCCTGGGTGACGGCGTGCATCAGGTGGCCGTGGCCCAGGCCGCCGGCCTGGAAAGCCCGTCGCTGGTGCGCCTGCTCGACCAGCTGTGCAAGGCCGGCCTGGTATGCCGCAGCGAGGACCCGCTGGACCGCCGCGCCAAGGCCCTGAGCCTGACCGCCGCAGGCCGCACGTTGGCCGAGTCCATCGAAGCCGAACTGGTGCGCCTGCGCCGCGAGGTGCTGCATGGCATCGACCAGGCCGACCTGGAAGCCGCCTTGCGCGTGCTGCGTGCCTTCGAAGCCGCCGGCCTGGGCAACACAGGCGGGGCAGCATGAGCGGCTTCTTCAGCTCGGTGCCCCCGGCCCGCGACTGGTTCTATGGCGTGCGAACCTTTGCCGCCTCCATGATCGCCCTGTACATCGCCCTGCTCATGCAGTTGCCGCGCCCCTATTGGGCCATGGCCACGGTGTACATCGTCTCCAGCCCGTTCCTTGGCCCCACCAGCTCCAAGGCCCTGTACCGTGCCGTAGGCACGCTGCTCGGCGCCGGCGGGGCGATTTTCCTGGTCCCACCGCTGGTGCAGTCGCCGTTGCTGCTGAGCATCGCCATCGCCCTGTGGACCGGCACCTTGCTGTTCCTTTCGCTGAACCTGCGCACCGCCAACAACTACGTGTTGATGCTGGCCGGCTACACCTTGCCGATGATTGCCCTGGCGGTGGTCGACAACCCGCTTGCTGTGTTCGACGTGGCGTCCTCCCGCGCCCAGGAAATCTGCCTGGGGATCGTCTGCGCGGCGGTGGTCGGGGCGATTTTCTGGCCACGCCGGCTGGCGCCGGTTGTAGTCGGTGCCACTGGTAGCTGGTTCACCGAGGCGATCCGCTATAGCGATACCTACCTGGCCCGCCAAGCCAACGCAGACCAGGTTGGCGGCATGCGCGGGGCGATGGTTGCCACCTTCAACTCGCTAGAGCTGATGATCGGCCAGCTCGGCCATGAAGGCGCCGGCCCGCACACCCTGAAGAATGCCCGCGAGTTGCGCGGGCGCATGATCCACCTGCTGCCCGTGATCGATGCCCTCGACGACGCCCTGGTCGCCCTCGAAGGCCGCGCCCCGGCACAGTTCGCCCAGTTGCAACCGTTGCTCGATGCCGCCCGCGAATGGCTCAAGGGCACTGTCGACAGCGCCTCGGTGGCCCGCTGGACGGCCCTGCACGAACAGATCGAGCGCCTGCAGCCGGGCGCCGCTGCCCTCGACCAGCGCGCCGAATTGCTACTGTCCAACGCTCTGTACCGCCTGACCGAATGGGCCGACCTGTGGCAGGACTGCTGCAGCCTGCAGCATGCCCTGCGCAGCGACGATTCCAAACCCTGGCGCGCGGTGTACCGCCACTGGCGCCTGGGCCGCCTGACGGCGTTCTTCGACCGTGGCCTGATGCTGTATTCGGTGGCCTCAACCGTACTGGCGATCGTTGTCGCCTGCGGCCTGTGGATTGGCCTGGGTTGGAACGACGGCGCCAGTGCAGTGATCCTCGCCGCCGTGTCGTGCAGCTTCTTCGCCGCCATGGACGACCCGGCGCCGCAGATCTACAGGTTCTTCTTCTGGACGCTGATGTCGGTCATCTTCTCCAGCCTTTACCTGTTCCTGGTACTGCCCAACCTGCACGATTTCCCGATGCTGGTGCTGGCCTTTGCCGTGCCGTTCATCTGCGTTGGCACCCTGACCGTGCAGCCGCGTTTCTACCTTGGTACCTTGCTGACCATCGTCAACACCTCGACCTTCATCAGCATCCAGGGCGCCTACGATGCTGACTTCTTCACTTTCCTCAATTCCAACCTCGCCGGCCCCGTGGGGCTGCTGTTCGCCTTCATCTGGACCTTGGTGATGCGCCCGTTCGGCGTGGAGCTGGCGGCAAAGCGCATGACCCGCTTCGCCTGGCGCGACATCGTTGAAATGACCGAGCCGGCCACCCTGGCCGAGCACCGCCAGGTCGGTGTGCAGATGCTCGACCGCCTGATGCAGCATCTGCCGCGCTTGTCGCAAACCGGGCAGGACAGCGGCGTGGCACTGCGCGACCTGCGGGTGGGGTTGAACCTGCTCGACCTGCTGGCCTACATGCCGCGTGCCGGGCAGCAGGCTCGTGAGCGGCTGAACACGGTAGTCGAGGAAGTCGGCGCGCACTACGCCGCCTGCCTGCGCGCCGGCGAGCGCCTGCACGCCCCGGCCGCGCTGCTGCGCAACATGGAGCGCGCGCGCCTGGCGCTGAACCTGGATGAGCTGTACGAGCGCGGCGATGCCCGCACCCACCTGCTGCACGCACTGAGCGGCCTGCGCCTGGCACTGCTGCCGGGCGTGGAGGTGATGCTCGAGCCAGCCGAACAACCGCAACTGCCCCCCGGCCTCGACGGAGCACCCTTGTGATTGGTGAACTGGATATCAGCGGGGTATTCCTGCCCACGCTGCTGGTGATGATGTTTGGCACCTACCTGCTGTTCCTCGGGGTGCACGCGGTGCTGGTGCGCCTGCATTTCTACCGCCTGGTCTGGCACCGGGCGTTGTTCAACGTTGCCCTGTATGCCGTGCTGCTTGGTGCGGTGGACCACTTTTGCCGAAACCTGATGCTGCCATGAAAAAACCTTTGCTGACCTTGGGCCGCGTGGTCCTGACCTTGCTGGTAGTGACCTTCGCCGCCGTGCTCGTGTGGCAGATGGTGGTGTACTACATGTTCGCCCCATGGACCCGCGACGGGCACATCCGCGCCGACGTGATCCAGATTGCTCCGGACGTGTCCGGGCTGATCCAGAAGGTCGAGGTGCGTGACAACCAGACCGTCAAGCGCGGCGATGTGCTGTTCACCATCGATCAGGACCGTTTCACCCTGGCCCTGCGCCAGGCCAAGGCGACCCTGGGCGAGCGCCAGGAAACCCTGGCCCAGGCCACCCGCGAAGCGCAGCGCAACCGCAAGCTTGGCAATCTGGTGGCCGCCGAACAGCTGGAAGAAAGCCAGTCCCGCGAGGCCCGTGCCCGCTCTGCCGTCAGCGAGGCGCAGGTGGCCGTCGATACCGCCCAGCTCAACCTCGACCGCTCGGTGGTGCGCAGCCCGGTGGACGGTTACCTGAACGACCGAGCACCGCGTAATCACGAATTCGTCACCGCCGGCCGGCCGGTGCTGTCGGTGGTCGACAGCGCCTCGTACCACGTCGATGGCTACTTCGAGGAAACCAAGCTTGGCGGTATCCACATCGGCGATGCCGTGGACATTCGCGTCATGGGCGACAACACCCGCCTGCGTGGCCATGTGCAAAGCTTCGCCGCCGGCATCGAAGACCGTGACCGCAGCAGTGGTGCCAACCTGTTGCCCAACGTCAACCCGGCATTCAGCTGGGTGCGCCTGGCCCAGCGTATTCCGGTGCGCATCGCCTTTGATGAAGTGCCGCAAGACTTCCGCATGATTGCCGGGCGAACCGCCACGGTGTCGATCATCGAGGGCCAGCGCCCATGAAACAGCTGATCCTGGCGGGGCTGTGCCTGTCGTTGGGGGCCTGCATGATGGTCGGCCCCGACTATGAAGTGCCGAAGGACGCGGCGGTGCAACGCAGCGACCTCAATGGCCCGTTGCGCCAGGATGCCGACAGCGTGGTATCGGCACCGGTGCCTGAGGACTGGTGGCAGCTGTATCAGGATCAACGGCTGAACGAGCTGGTGCGCCAGGCCCTGAGTGCCAACACCGACCTGCGCGTGGCTGCCGCCAACATTGCCAAGGCGCGCGCCCAGGTCGAAGTGGCTGAGTCGCAAGGTGGCTTCAACGGCGGCGTCAAACTTGGCGCCCAGCGCCTGCAGGAATCGGGCGAGGCCTTCCTGCTGCCAGAGAAAGTGCCGGTGGCCAACATCGGCGAGGCCATCATCAGTGCGTCGTACCAGTTCGACCTGTGGGGTACTTTCAAGCGTGGCACCGAGGCGGCCAAGGCCAATGCCGACGCAGTGCAGGCCGCCGCCGATACCGCCCGCATCACCCTGGTGGCGGACGTGGTCAAGGCCTATACCCAAGTGTGCTCGGCCAACGAGGAATACCACATTGCCCGTGAGTCGCTCGACCTGCAGGAGCAGAGCGTGAAGCTCAACCAGCGCCTGCGTGATGCCGGTCGTGGCGACGAAACCCAGGTCACCCGCTCGCAGACCCAGTTCAAATCCTTGCGCGCCGAGCTGCCACGCTTCAAGGCGGAGCGCGAGACGGGCATGTATACCCTGGCTGCCTTGTTGGCAAAACCGGTCGATCAGCTGCCTGCCGGCACTGCCGATTGTGCCGAGCTGCCGCACCTTAACCAGCTGGTGCCGGTGGGCGATGGCGCGGCGTTGCTCAAGCGCCGTCCAGACGTGCGCCAGGCCGAACGGCAGCTGGCCGCTGCCACTGCCTACATCGGCGTGGCCACCGGCGCCCTGTACCCGGACATCAGCATCGGCGCCCAGGTTGGCACCATTGGTATCCTCGAGAACCTTGGCGAGCCGGCGACCAACCGCTGGGGCTTCGGCCCGCAGATCAGCTGGACCATCCCCACCAATGGCACCCGTGCCCGCATTCGCATGGCCGAAGCCTCGACCCAGGCAGCCCTGGCGAATTTTGATGGGGTAGTGCTGAACGCCATTCGCGAGACCCAGACCCGCCTGGCGCAGTACAGCGCCCTGCTGGACCGGCGTGACGCGCTGGCCGAGGCGGAGAAGTCGGCCAAGGAAGCGGCGGACCAGACTCATCGCTATTACCAGGCTGGGCGTGAATCGTTCCTGGCCGACCTGCAGGCGACGCGCACCTACACCGACATGCGCGCGCAGCTGGCAGCGGCCAATAGTCAGGTGGCTCAGGGGCAGATTGGTGTGTTCCTGGCGTTGGGTGGGGGGTGGAAGGACACCGCCAAGCCTTGAGGCCCAATCGCCGGCAAGCCGGCTCCCACAGGTACTCCACCGCTTTTGAGACCTGTGGTTCACCTGTGATAGCCGGCTTGTGCATGCCTTGAAATTGGTACGGACCATGTGGGAGCTGGCTTGCCGGCGATCGAGGGCAAAGCCCTCGCCTAGGCTCTAGAGCTGTAAGACATTTCCGAACCAGAAACCAAATGCTTCAGTTCGGACGCCCTGTCGAATTATCCTACAGCACCTGTCGGAAGGTGCTGTCTTGGCTGGAAAGTGTTCCCGGAATACTGTCGCGGGGTCGCCTCGCAAGGCGATCGGGATTGAGACCCCCGGACTCACAGAACGCACCGCTTAATGGTGGTCGTGCGCGGGCAGGCTTTCGCCTGGTCGGGTTTTCCTGTGAGCCCGGGTCTCACCCCTCGCACGACTGCCACCCAATTCCGTGAGACGAAGAGGATTGCAGTTCATAGTTATTCACAGGGAATGCAATTATGAACAAGCTCGTCCCCGATCCACCAGTTACCGATCTGCTTCTGCTCGACCCTCCCGCACTCTCACTAATCGATCCACTCAGCCCCAAAGACTGCGAAGAGCTGATCAGCGCCATCACCCTGACCATCGACCACACCACCACAGTCCTGCTCGACAACCCTCCCGGCGACATGCGCAATGCCATGGGCATGAATATTCGATTGCTCTGCCGCCTGATCAATGCCGTGTGCGACCGCACCCATGCAACCCGCCACGATCAAGGAGCGACCCGATGAGCAATGATCCCAGAGACTCTGCAACCGCAGGAGTGGAAACCTTCGACTTGTTCCGCCTGCAGCCCAATGTGCCGTTCAACCATGCCTTTTCTCAGTTATCGGTGTTGCTCGGCTGTATCCGCCACCTGACCACCGAAGCGGAAATGGAAAATGACCGTATTGCTGGTAGTGCTGCGCGGATACTCAGTGAGATGGCCAAGGCGCTGATTGATGATATGGAGCGAGGAATGAGCAAGGTTCTTCAATAGCCTTCAAGCGCTTGGGGCCGCTATGCGGCCTCATCTTTTAGCCTGAATGGTCTTCCACATCTGAAATCAAATATTTCCGCTGGGTGGCGAAAGCCCGATTCAGGTCGCTGGACTGAGAGGTGATCAACCATGGCGAATGAACGCTCGGCATCTGTATGGGACGCGCTGGCTGATACGCCAGAGGAGGCAGACAACCTTCGGCTGCGCTCGCAGCTGATGCGGATTTTGGTCAAGACGGTGCGTGCCTGGGATCTACCTCAGAAGGATGCGGCGCGTCGGCTACATGTCACTCAACCGCGCTTGAGTGAGCTGTTGAATGGGAAGATTGACAAGTTTTCCCTGGATGCCTTGGTAAATCTGCTGGCCAATGCCGATCTGGAAGTGGATTTCACGGTGAAGGAAAAGCTCGCCTGAATCGGTGGTTGGACCATGAGGGCCAGGCCTTGCCGTTTTCAACCCGCACCGAACTGAGGCGTCGTAAGATATTTCCGAGCCTGAAACCAAATGCTTGAAAATAAATTTCTAAAGACAGTTGCTCCCACCTCGACCGCATCTCCCTCAAGCCATGCGCAATACCTGTGGGAGTCTGGCTTGCCAGCGATGAGGCCATAACAGGCAACACAAGACAGAATCTCCACAGTTTCAGCACATCCCCACTCTTCATCTGATTTGTACCAAGATTTTTCATGAAATCCGCCCAGCACCCTTGAGTGAAGCAAAGTGGGAGTGAACAATGTTCTCTTTCGCATTCCCTTCGAGACTGGCCATGAAAACCCGTTCCCGTCTGCTTGCTTGGCTGCCGGTTATTTTGCTCGGCCCGGTGCTGGCGCTGTGCAGCACCCTGGCGCTGGCCGAAGCCCCCGCCGAGGCCACCAAGGCCCTGCACCTGCTGGACTACATTGGCGCCGACTACCCGCCCACCGTGCAAGACGGCAAGGTGATCGACGATGGTGAATACCGCGAGCAGCAGGAGTTCAGCGCGGTATTGGCCGACTTGGTCAAAGGCCTGCCTGCGCATGCTGAACAAGCAGCCCTGGAGCAGGGCGTCCAGGCGCTGCGCCAGGCCATCGACCAGCGCCAGGGCGGCCCGGCTGTTGCCAAGCAGGCCCGTCAGCTGGGTGCTCGCCTGGCGGTAGCCTATGAGGTCAGTCAGGCTCCGGTGATTACCCCGGACCCGGCCCGTGGCGCTTCGCTGTATGCGCAAAACTGCTCGATCTGCCACGGCGAAACTGGCACCGGCGACGGCCCGGCCGGCGTGGGCCTGGAGCCTGCACCCGCCAACCTGCGCGATGTTTCGCGCCTCGACCAGTTGAGCCTGTTCGACCTCTACAACACCCTGGCCCTAGGCATCGATGGCACCGAGATGCCTTCGTTTGCCGACCAGCTGGACGACCGCCAGCGTTGGGATGTGGCTGCCTACATCGCCAGCTTCACCGCCAAACCAGAAGCCGGCAAAGGCGACAAGACCTGGAACATCGCCGACCTGGCCCGCCAGACCCCGGCCGAAGTCGCCGCCAGCGAAGGTGCCACGGCCGTGGAGGCGTTCCGCGCCCAGCGCGCCCAGCCGCCGCAGGTCAAGCGTGGCCCGGCGCAATTGCTCGAATACACCGCCAGCACTCTGGACAAGAGCCTGGCGGCCTACCGCGCAGGTGATCACGACCAGGCCTATGACCTGTCAGTGGCGGCCTACCTGGAGGGCTTCGAGCTGGTGGAAAGCTCGCTGGACAACATCGACACCCAGGCGCGCAAGGACACCGAAAAATCGCTGATGGCCTACCGTCAGTCGCTGCAGGACGGCTTGCCCGTGGCCCAGGCCGAGCAACGCCTGAGCGAAGCCAAGGCCAAGCTCGAGCAGGCTTCCAAACTGCTGGGCAGCGATGGCCTGAGCTGGTCGCTGAGCTTTGTATCCGGCTTGCTGATTCTGCTGCGCGAAGGCCTGGAGGCGATTCTGGTGCTGGCGGCGATCCTGGCTTTCCTGCGCAATACCGGCCAGCAGTCGGCGGTGCGCAGCGTCAACATCGGCTGGGGCCTGGCGCTGGTGGCCGGTTTCGCAACCTGGGCGCTGGCAGCCTACGTGATCGACGTTGGTGGCGCCCAGCGCGAGCTGCTGGAAGGCTGCACGGCGCTTTTCGCCGCGGTGATGGTGCTGTGGCTTGGCGTGTGGATGCACGACCGCCGCCATGCTGCCGCCTGGCAGGATTACATCAAGAGCAGCCTGGTCAGTGGTGGCGGACGTTTCGGTTTTGCCGTGCTGGCGTTCTTCTCGGTTTACCGCGAACTGTTCGAAGTGATCCTGTTCTACGAAACCCTGTGGCTGCAGGCCGGCCCAGCCGGGCACCAGGCGGTGCTGGCGGGTGGTGCCACGGCGCTGGTGCTGCTGGTGGGGTTGGCCTGGGTGATCCTGCGTGGCTCGGCCAAGCTGCCGCTGTCGCTGTTCTTCAGCATCAACGCCGCGCTGCTATGTGCCTTGTCGGTGGTGTTCGCCGGGCATGGCGTGAAGGCGTTGCAAGAGGCAGGGGTGCTGGGCACGCGCCCAGTGGCGTTCTTCGAATTCGACTGGCTGGGGATCCACGCCGACGCCTACTCGCTGTCAGCGCAGGCGGTGGCCTTGCTGGCCATCGTGTTCTTGTACGGGCGCTCGCGCCTGGCGGAAAGGCGCAGGGCAGCGGCCAATTGATCGCCTGACAGGCTGGCGCGGCCCCCTGTAGGAGCGGGTTTACCCGCGAAGCAAGCGGCGCGGTGTATGGCACCGGCTTCGCCGGTGTTCGCGGCTAAAGCCGCTCCCACAGGGACCGCGCGAGTTTCAAAGTTTGAGCAAGACCGCCATTCAAGCCGGCTGTGGCGCCTTGAGAATGTTCTGCAGCAGCTGGACACTTTCGACAGCGTCATGACCCAGGCTGGTCAGATAGCCGCCATCAGGTTGATCGGTCAGCCCCTTTTCATGCAGGCGTTGCGCGGCGGCTACCAGGGCAGGGGAAGCGTTCTTGTGAATCTTGATGCCTTCCTGGCTGCTGTCGTGCTTGAACAGCGAAAGTACTTCCAGTTCAGCGATCAGATCGGGGGTAAAAGGCATGGCGACTCCTGACTTCCAGACAAGGATGACGGCACCGTTCTACGGTGCCTGATCTTCGAGTGTAGCCGGGTTATTCGTCCTCGCCTTGATCCATCTCAGCCGGCAGTTCGGGCAGCGCACGCAGGGCGTTCTCGTACCACTCGCGGTCGAACTCGCGTTCTTCCACCAGCATGTTGTCAATTTCGAAGGCCAGTACATGGGCCATCAGGTTGAGAATGTCTTCGCGCTCGTAACCGACCAGGGTCAGTTTGTTGAACGTGGCTTTCGCCGCCGCCGGGTCGCCGCTTTCGATCTGGTTCTCGATGGCCTGGGTCAGCGTTGCCTCGGCGAAGGCTTCGTCGTCGTCATAGTCGATGTCGGTGGGCTCGCTCATGGCGGTACTCCTGTGATGGGATGCACAGTGTGCCACGCCTGTGGCGGCAATGCCCGGGCATTGACGGGGCGCATGACGCTGGTCAGCGGCGGGCGTACGGTCTATAAAAGCCGGGCCAACCCCTTACGGCCTGGAGGCTCTTACCTCATGCTCAAGCTTCATGGATTCTCGGTCAGCAACTACTACAACATGGTCAAGCTGGCCCTGCTGGAAAAAGGCCTGCCCTTCGAAGAAGTCATCTTCTATGGCGGCCAGGCGCCACAGGCGCTGCAAGTGAGCCCGCGAGGCAAGGTGCCGGTGCTGGAGACCGAACACGGCTTCCTCAGCGAAACCAGTGTGATTCTCGACTATATCGAGCAGACCCAGGGCGGCAAGGCGCTGCTGCCGGCCGACCCGTTCGGGCAGGCCAAGGTGCGTGAGCTGCTCAAGGAAATCGAGCTCTACATCGAGCTGCCGGCGCGTACCTGCTATGCCGAGTCTTTCTTTGGCATGCAGGTCGAGCCACTGATAAAGGAAAAAGCTCGCGCGGATCTGCTGGCCGGTTTTGCCACGCTCAAGCGTAACGGCCGCTTCGCACCCTATGTGGCGGGTGAGCAACTGACCCTGGCAGACCTGATGTTCTGCTTCTCGGTCGACCTGGCCTACGCGGTGGGCAAGAAGGTGCTGAACATCGACTTCCTGGCGGACTTCCCGCAGGCCAAGGCGTTGCTGCAGCTGATGGGTGACAACCCGCACATGGCGCGGATCGTGGCGGACAAGGAGGCGGCGATGCCGGCCTTCATGGAGATGATTCGCAGCGGTAAACGCTGAGAATAGTGTTGGGGCATTCGCGGGCACGCCCGCTCTCATCAAACAAAATGCAACCCGCTGTTTTTTAAGCACCTTAGGCTGCCACCAATTGATATCCCAGCTTTCGGGCTTTGCGAAGCAAAGCCCGAAGCTGTCGGTCTTGGCTTTTGGCTTCG
>NZ_LQXW01000040.1:0-24890 GCF_001586765.1 Pseudomonas sp. ABFPK
TTAAGGCGAGGGACCTCTGGGCGGGTTTTGGTTCAAGGGGATGGATACCCAAGTATTTGATTCCTTTGGGAATCTCTCAAGCTGACCCTACAGCTTGGGACGGGAGACACGTTACACGTGTCGCACAGCGCTCTGCAAAATAAAAATAGTCGGGGGTAGTGGATTTGTACAAATTACAAATTCTGTACAGCCATCGGACCACGAGATTGCTCACTGGATCCATACAGCAGTCAAAAGAAAACCGGTGAGCACATAGGGGACGAACGCCTGCTTGTCACCCATCTCCTCGGTCAAGGCCTGCAAGCGCTTTTTTACCTTGGGGTTGAGCAACGTCCACAGGCGCCGGCGGGTGAGCAGCCACAGCAGCACGCTGACACCGGCGCCGATGAAGGTGCCAAGTACGTATTGCGGGCTGGTGGCCAGGGCCAGGGCGCCCATCAGCTTGACGTCATCGGCACCGAAACGGCCGAGCATGTAGCCGGGCAGGGTCAGCAGCATGACGATGGCCAGCGCCCAGCCTGCATCGCTGGCATCGGCGCCGATCCAGCTGCGGCCAGTGGCGAAAAGCCAAGCCAGGGCGCAGGCAGCCACACCCAGGGTGAGCATGTTGGATATCTGGCGTTGACGCACGTCCTGTTCGGAGCACAAGGCAAGCCACAGCAGGAGAACAATGCTTTGCATTGGCAGGTCGCCCTTCCCAAATGTTGAACACATCTACCCGGTCAGTCAGGTTTCCTTAAGTGAAGATAGACGGGAACCTGCGGGGAGTGGAGCGGGAGAGGGAAAAAGGCGTGGCCGGGATGGATTTTGTCGCTGTTGAAACAGGCCTCGCAGGCGACCCTTGTGGGAGCGGGTTCACCCGCGAACACCGGCAAAGCCGGTGCCATGCACCGCGTTGTTTTCTTCGCGGGTAAACCCGCTCCCACAGGGGCTGCGGTGCCTGCATAACCGCGCTCGGTGTTACTTCTTGCTCCCCGGCGGGTAGTTGGCCAACACCTTGGTCACGGTGTTCTGGATCGCGCTGTTGCGTTCCTCGGGGCTTGGCGGGTAGTTGTTCATGATCTGCTCGGCACTGCCGCGCCACACCAGCTTGCCGTCACGCCCATCGAACAGGTCGATCTGGATAGTGGCGACCTTGTAGTCGACGCTGCGAGTTTCGTTGTACATCGGGCCACCCCAGTAGCCTCCCCAGCCACCGCCGTAGTTGGTGGTGATCTGTTGCTGGCGCTGCTCGACGATCAGGTACGCGCGCACTGTCACGTCCGGCCGGGCGCCGCCTTGTACCGGGCGCAGGCCACGCTGGTCGAGTTGGCTTGCGACTGCCTGGCGAATGCGCTGCTCGGTCAGGTCGCTCTTGATTCGTGGATCGTCCGGGCGGTACTGCAGGCCCGGTTCCTGCCATGCCCAGCTGCGGTAGGCGGCAAAGTCACGGCTGGCATCGAAATCCTGCTGGACGTTATTGCTGGAGCAGGCGGCGAGCAACAACGCGAATGACAGTAGAACGAGACGGCGCAACATGATGGTTCTCCGTTGGATATCAACTGGGAGGATAGCCGTTGAGCGCCTTGTGCACAGAATCGCGCAGGGCGCTTTCGCGTTCACGCGGCGAGTCCTTGTCGCTGCCGCTTTCGGCACTGGCACTCCATACCGGCTGGCCGCTGCGGGCGTCGTACAGGTCGATACGCACCACCATCACCTGCACTTCGTAGGTGCGCACTATGGGCACGCTGGCATAGCCCCCATAGCCATGGCGGTAGCCGCCATAGCCGACACCGCCATAGGGATACGGGCCGTAGTAAGGGTCGTAGGCATCGTAGTCACGTACCTGGCGCAAGCGCTTTTCCAGGCGTATGTCGGCGCTGACCAGCAAGTCGCCGGGGCCGCCCCGGGCGGGACGCAGGCCATGCTGGTCCAGTGCGCCGCTGACGGCATCGGCCAGTTGCGCCGGGTCGGTATCGACCGAGCCACTGGGCAACTGGCCGTTGAGCCAGCTCCAGCTACGGTAGTGCCCGTAATCACGGGCCGGTGTCGGGTAGGCACTGGCATCGAAGGTGCTGGCCGCCTGGGCCGGTGCCGGTGGTAACGGGCGGCTGCTGGCCACGTAGGGGTTGCTGCCCTGGCAGCCAGCCAGGGCAAGCGGCAGCACGGCCAGGCACAACAGACGGTACGGCATGTATTCCTCCCGGCGGGCAGGTCAACGGGGGCGGCAGACCCAGTGCAGGTAGCGGCCGAGCCCGGCGAAGCTGGGGTGGCGACGGTAGGCCAGTTCCATTTCCAGCAGGTCGAGCAGCTCGGCCTTGCCTTGGAATTCCTTGGGCATGTAGTCGTGGAACACCCGCACGCCACTTTCGCTTTCAACCTGCCACATAGGATCAAGTTGCGCCCTGAGTTCCCGTGGATCAAGCGGTTTTTGCGGGGTCAGGCTCTGCTTTTCACCTTCCAGCCGGTTGCTGCGCAACTTGCGGAAATGGCCCTTGAGCAGGTTGCGATAGACCAGGGCGTCTCGGTTGTAGAAGGCCAGCGACAGCCACCCGGAAGGGGCCGTGAGCTGGTGCAGCACCGGCAGGATGCTTTCGGGCTCGGCCAGCCACTCGAGTACTGCGTGGCATAGCACCAGATCGTAGGGTTCGGTCAGCTGGCCAAGCAGGTCTTGCCAGGGGGCCTGTATGAAGGTGGCCGGTTGGCCGGCTTCGGCAAAGCGCGCCCGTGCGCCGTCGAGCATCGGCGCGGCGGGTTCGGCCAGGGTCAGCTGGTGGCCGCGCTGGGCCAGCCACAAAGCCATGTGACCCAACCCGGCACCGATGTCGAGGATGCGCAGCGGGCGGTCAGGCAGGGCTTCGGCCAGGTCGGCCTGCAGCACGGCCAGGCGGATCGCGCCCTTGGCGCCGCCGTAGATCTTTTCGGCAAAGCGGGTAGCCAGCTCATCGAAGTGACGGTCGTTCATCGGGCGAAGCGCCTCTCGCTGTCGGCCAGCTTGGCTCGCACTACCTGGTCCATGTCCAGGCCAAGTTCGCTGCACAGCAGCAACAGGTAGA
Source organism: Pseudomonas sp. ABFPK (assembly GCF_001586765.1). Classification (NCBI taxonomy): domain Bacteria; kingdom Pseudomonadati; phylum Pseudomonadota; class Gammaproteobacteria; order Pseudomonadales; family Pseudomonadaceae; genus Pseudomonas; species Pseudomonas sp. ABFPK. The sequence continues at coordinate 3,036 of NZ_LQXW01000040.1, forward strand.
GCACCACATCGCCGATTTCCTGGCCGGCATGGGCCAGCTTATCGGCTGGCAGCTGGCGCGATTGGTCTTCGCTCAGCCACTGGAAGATTTCCACCAGCTCGGCCATTTCGACACTGGCGGCCATGGCGAGGTTCTTCGGGCTGTGAAAGCCGCGCCAGTCGTTGTTGTCGCGGATCTGGTGCAGGCGTTGGGTGAGTTCTTGCAGGTTCATCGGGGGTCTCCTAATGCTGCATAGCTTCTGCGCAGGCCCGATGCAAAGCAAGCGTATACCGCCAAGACAGGCATGGTCCCTGTAGGAGCGGCCTTGTGTCGCGATGGGGCGCGAAGCGGCCGCAAATTATCAGCTTCGCCGCTGACATCGCCGGGGCCGCTTTGCGGCCCATCGCGACACAAGGCCGCTCCTACAAAGGTGCCCAGCGCCCGACCATATGCAGTACCCCTCCATGGCCATCCAGCCGCAGCTTTCCCGCAGCCCCCGCTTCACTGGCACCGAGCACCACCTCCGATGGCAACCGCACCGGCTTGCGGAAATCCACCTCGAAGGCATAGCCACTGTGCGGCAGGTGCCCGCGCAGTGCCGCCAGGGTCATGGCCTTGCTCCACATGCCATGGGCAATGGCCGTGGGGAAGCCGAACAGCCGCGCACTGGCCGCGCTGAGGTGGATCGGGTTGTAGTCCCCGCAAACCTTGGCATAACGCCGGCCGATATCGCTGTCGGCGTACCAGCGGGTCGCCTCTTGCAGCGCTTGCGGTTCGTCCTCGGCAGGCTCACCTGCCTGGCTTTCCAGCTTCAGCCCGCGCACCAGCATACGGCTGGTCTCGCGCCAGAGCAGGCCGATGCCGTCTTCGGCTTCGGTGACCAGGTCGAAGGTGCCGCCCTTGGCATGCGTTTGCAGATTGCCTGCATGCACCGCAAAGCGCAGCCCTTCGATACCGCCCAGCGGGCGCAGCACCTCGACGCGGTTGTGCAGGTGCACCAGGCCGAGCAGCGGGAAGGGGAAGTTTGGCGCGGTCATCAACTGCAGCTGCAGCGTGAACGCCATGACATGTGGATAAGTACCCGGCAGGCGGCCATCGTCGGTGAAGTGGCACAGCCGACGATAGGCGGCCAGGTTGCCCGACTGGACGCGAATGAAACAGCGCAGGCCGTCGTCCGGCAGCTGGTCGCCGCTGATGGTGCGCTTGCTTGCTGCGCGCAGGTACAGGCTGGCGCGCGAAGCCGGGCTGTGCAGGTCGTGCCAGTGTCGGCTCATGTTCAGGCCCCCATCAAGGCCTGGCCGCATACCCGCAGCACCTGGCCGTTGACTGCACCGGAGCCCGGCTGGCTGAGCCAGGCGATGGCTTCGGCGACATCCTGCGGGCGGCCGCCCTGGCCAAGCGAACTCAAGCGTCGCCCGGCCTCGCGCAGGCCCATGGGCATGGCGGCGGTCATGTGGGTTTCGATGAAACCGGGTGCCACGGCATTGATGCTGCCGCCGCGCTCGGCGAGCCGGGGCGCCCACGCCTGGGCCAGGCCGATCAGCCCGGCCTTGCTCGCGGCATAGTTGGCCTGCCCGCGGTTGCCGGCGATACCGCTGACCGAGGCCAGCAGGGTGATGCGCGCGTTTTCACCCAGGGCGCCGTTGTCGTACAGCGCCTGTGTCAGCACCTGCGGTGCCTTGAGGTTTACCGCCAGCACCGCGTCCCAGTATTCCGGGGTCATGTTGGCCAGGGTCTTGTCGCGTGTGATACCGGCGTTGTGCACCACGATGTCGACGCCGTCGGGCAGGGCCGCAAGCAGTTGCGTTGCCGCGTCGCCGGCGCAGATGTCCAAGGGCAGCGCCTTGCCACCCAGGCGCGCGGCCAGGGCGTCTAGGTCCTGGCTGGCTTGCGGCACATCCAGCAGCAGTACGTCGGCACCGTCCCGGGCCAGGGTTTCGGCAATGGCGGCACCGATGCCGCGCGCGGCACCGGTTACCAGGGCGCGGCGCCCAGCCAGCGGCCGGGTCCAGTCCTCGACCTGGCTGGCGCAGGCATGCAGGCGCAGCACCTGGCCGGAGATGAAGGAGCTTTTGGGCGAGAGGAAGAAGCGCAGGGCACCTTCCAGCTGGTCTTCCGCGCCGGGCCCGACATACAGCAACTGCGCGGTCGCACCGTTGCGCAGTTCCTTGGCCAGCGAGCGGCTGAAGCCTTCCAGGGCTCGTTGGGCAATGCTGGCCAACGGGTCGTCGAGGCTTTCTGGCGCGCGGCCCAGCAGCACCACATGGGCGCACGATGCCAGGCTGCGCAGCAGTGGCTGGAAAAATTCGCGCAACTGCTTCAACGCGTCGCTGTCGGACAGGTGACTGGCATCGAATACCACGGCCTTGATCTTCGGCCCCAGACCAGCCACCCATGCTTCGGCCTGGAGGTTGTCGGTATTGAAGCTGTAAAGCGTGTCGGTCAGGCGCGGGGCAATGGCTTCGACCTGGCTCGCCAGTGGCCCGCCACCCAGTACCAGGGCACCTTCGACCGGGCGCAGGCGGCCTGCCTGCCAACGCTCCAGCGGCGCTGGACGTGGCAGGCCAAGGGCATCCACAAGGCGGCGGCCGAGGTTGGAGTTGGCAAAGCCGAGGTAGCGATCGCTCATGAGTGGGTCTCCCGGAAGGCAAGCTTGAAAGTGTGGACCAACTTTGTGGCAAGGTCGTTCGAATGCGGTAAAAACACCTAGGCTGTACGGATCAAATTGTTTCAGGAGGAACAAGCGCATGCGTTCACTTCGCCGGGTCGCGATCCTGGGCGGCAACCGAATTCCCTTCGCCCGTTCCAATGGCGCCTACGCCACGGCCAGCAACCAGGCGATGCTAACCGTCGCCCTCGAAGGGCTGATCGAACGCTACCGCCTGCATGGGTTGCGCGTGGGGGAGGTGGTGGCTGGCGCTGTGCTCAAGCACTCACGAGACATGAACCTGACACGTGAGTGCGTGCTGGGTTCGCGCCTGTCGCCGCTGACGCCAGCCTATGACATCCAGCAAGCCTGCGGGACGGGGCTAGAGGCGGCACTGCTGGTGGCCAACAAGATTGCCCTGGGGCAGATCGACTGCGGCATAGCCGGCGGCGTGGACACCACCTCCGATGCGCCGATTGCGGTCAGCGAAGGCCTGCGCCACATCCTGTTGCAGGCCAACCGTGGCAAGAGCCTGGGCGAACGGCTCAAGCCATTTCTCAAGCTGCGTCCTCACCACCTGAAACCCGAATTACCGCGCAACGGTGAGCCGCGCACCGGTTTGTCTATGGGCGAGCATTGCGAACGCATGGCCCAGGCCTGGCGCATTGGCCGTGCCGAGCAGGACGAGCTGGCGCTGCTGAGCCACCAGGCGCTGGCTGCCGCGTACGCCGAAGGGTGGCAGGATGACCTGCTGACGCCGTTTCTGTCTTTGACCCGTGATAACAACCTGCGCCCCGACCTGACCCTGGAACAATTGGCCAAGCTCAAGCCAGCCTTCGACCGCAGCGGGCAGGGCACGCTGACGGCGGGCAACTCCACACCGCTGACCGATGGTGCTTCGCTGGTGTTGCTGGGCAGCGAGGAATGGGCCGAGCAGCAGGGGCTGTCGGTGCTGGCCTATCTGGTCGATGGTGAAACCGCTGCGGTGGATTTCGTTACTGGTCGCGAAGGGCTGCTGATGGCGCCGGTGTATGCGGTGCCGCGGCTGTTGGCGCGCAATGGCCTGACGCTGCAGGACTTTGACTATTACGAGATTCACGAAGCCTTTGCTGCCCAGGTGCTGTGCACGCTCAAGGCCTGGGAAGATGCCGATTATTGCCGCGAACGGCTGGGGCTGGATGCGCCGCTCGGGGCGATTGACCGCAGCAAGCTCAACGTCAAGGGCAGTTCGCTGGCGGCCGGGCACCCGTTTGCCGCGACCGGGGGGCGGATATTGGCCAACCTGGCCAAGCTGCTGGCGAGGTCGGGGAAGGGTCGGGGGTTGATATCGATCTGCGCTGCGGGTGGGCAGGGGGTGACCGTCATCGTCGAGCGCTGAGCTGTTAGGCTTGTCTGGTCAGAACTAAAAGAAACCACCATGCCCATCATCGGACACCCCCGCCCCATTCCGGCGCTGGACCATCTGCCCAGGCCGCTCTATGCACGAGCCGAAAGTCTTGGCGCCGGCTCCTGGACCACCCGCCACCAGCACGACTGGGTGCAGTTTTCCTATGCCATCAGCGGCGTCCTCGGGGTGTATACCCAGGAAGGCAGCTACTTCGCCCCGCCCCAGTGGGGCGTGTGGATACCAGCCGATGCCGAACACGAAGTGGTCACCTCTATGCAGGCCGAAATGCGCAGCCTTTACGTGCGCCGGGATGCCTGCCCGTGGGCCCCGGAGCAATGCCGGGTACTGGAAGTGACCCCGTTGGCGCGCGAACTTATCAAGCAGTTCTGCCTGTTCCCGGCAGACTACCCGGAGGGTGACAGTGCCGAGGCGCGGCTGGTGGCGGTGCTGCTCGACCAGTTGCGCATGCTGCCCGAAGTCGGCTTTTCGTTGCCACTGCCACGGCACCCGGGGTTGCTGGCGCTGTGCAATGGTCTGATCGCTGCACCGGACCAGTCGCAGACCTTGCAGCAGTGGGCGCGAGAGTTGGGTTGCTCGGAGAAGACGCTGATGCGGCTGTTCCAGCGGGAGACGGGCTTGAGTTTTCGCAACTGGCGGCAGCGTATGCGGCTGTTATCGTCGCTGGCGCTGCTGGAGGCCGGGGAGAGTGTGACCGAGGCGGCGTTGGGGTGTGGGTATGACTCCACCTCGGCTTACATTGCGGCATTCAAGCAATTGTTCGGCGCGACGCCGGGAGAATTGAGGCTTTAGTGATTGGTCGCCTGTGCCGGCCTCTTCGCGGGCACGCCCGCTCCCACAGGTACTGCACAGCTTGCAAAGCTGCGGTGATCCCTGTGGGAGCGGGTTCACCCGCGAAGAGGCCAGCGCAGGCAACACATCAGGTACGGAACCTGCGCACCAGTGCATCCAGCTCATTGGACAACCCGGCCAGGCTCTCCGAATCCATCCGCGCCGCCTGGGCCAGTTCGGCCACCAGCTGCGCATCGCCGTGAATCTGGCTGATGTGCCGGTTGATGTCTTCGGCCACCTGGTGCTGCTCTTCGGCCGCCGTGGCAATCTGGGTGTTCATGTCGCGGATCACATCCACCGACTCGCGGATCTGCCCGAAGCTGTCACGGGCCAGGCCGATGCGGCTCACCGACTGCTGCGAAACCTCCAGGCTGGCGTGCATCTGTGCGGCCACTTCGGCAGTGCGGCTGGCCAGGTTGCCCAGCAGGCCGTCGATCTCGGCGGTGGAGTCGGCAGTGCGCTTGGCCAGCGCCCGCACTTCGTCGGCAACCACGGCAAAGCCACGGCCCTGCTCGCCGGCACGGGCCGCTTCGATGGCGGCGTTGAGCGCCAGCAGGTTGGTCTGCTCGGCAATCGAGCGAATGGTGCCGAGGATCGACTGGATGGCGTTGCTGTCACGCTCCAGTTGCTGGATCGACTGCGCCGACTGCTCGATCTCCTGGCTCAGGCGGTCAACGCTATGTACCGCGGCATCGATCTGCTGCTGGCCTTCGCGGGCCTGTTGCTGGCCGCTGTCGGCCGATTGCGCCGCCTGGCTGCAGGAACGTGCCACTTCGTTGGCGGTGGCGACCATTTCGTGGAAGGCGGTTGAGACCATGTCCACCGCTTCGCGCTGGCGGCCTGCTGCTTCGGCCATGTCGCTGGAAACGCGGGTCGAGCTGCTGGAGGTGCTGAGGATCTTGCTGGCGGCAGCACCGATGTGCTGGATCAGGCTGCGAATGGCACCGAGGAACTGGTTGAACCAGCTGGCCAGTTGTGCGGTTTCGTCGCGGCCACGGATTTCCAGGTTGCGGGTCAGGTCGCCCTCGCCCTGGGCGATATCTTCCAGGCCGCTGGTGACGCTGTTGATCGGGCGTACGATCAGCTTGGCGAAGGTGGCACCGACCACGGCGAACAGCGCGGCCAGTACCAGGGCCACCACGCCGATCAGCCAGGTCAGGCGGGTGGTGGTCTGCATCACTTCGCTTTGTTCGATCAGGCCGATCAGGGTCCAGCCCAGCTGTTCGTCCGGGTAGATGTTGGCCATGTAGCGCACGCCATTCAGCTCCACTTCGGCCAGCCCCTTGCCGTGCTTGGCCAGCTCGGCGTACCCGTCGCCAAAGCTCGCCAGTTGCTTGAAGTTATGCTTGGCGTCACGAGGGTCGACCAATACGTTGCCGTTGTTTTCCACCAGTAGCACGTAGCCGCTTTCGCCCAGCTTGATCTGCTGGACGATCTCGGTGAGGCCTTTGAGCGAGACGTCGACGTTGACCACGCCGCCAGGGTTGCCCAATTGGTTGGCGACGGTGCGCACGGTGCTGACCAGCACGGCGTCGTCGGCAGCCCAGTAGTAGGCGCCGGTACGCAAGGTCTTGCCGGGGTTGGCCATTGCCAATTGGTACCAGGGTCGGGTGCGCGGGTCGTAATTGACGAACTTCTGCCCGGCCGGCCAGCCGACATAGCCACCGTCATTCACCCCGTAGGACAGGTACGCATAGCTGGGATGCGTGGTGGCCAGGCGGGTCATGAACTCCAGCAGCTTGTTGGCCTGGTCGCCCAATTCGTAGGACGGGGTTGCGCTCATGTACTTGTTCAGTTCGCTACCCGTGGCGGCGACCATCGGCTGCGCAGCCAGGTACTCGACATTCTGGTTGATGCCCTGGAAGAAGATGTTCATCGCGTTGCTGACCTGGCGGATTTCCCGGCTGCTGCCATCGAGGAATCCGTCGCGGGCTTCGCCACGCAGGTTGAGGACCACCAGGGTGGCCACAAGGATTATGGGCAAGCCGGCGATGACCGCGAATGCCCAGGTCAGTTTCTGTTTGATGCTCATCGACGCTCCCGGATTTGTTATTTTCGACACACGAGGCAGGTAACAATTGCATCGGCAGCATCCGGGTTTAATGTAGGAAAACGCCCGTATTTATTGGATAAAGTCGCAGTTGGTGACTATTCGGTCGTGTTTGGACGTATATGGCATACCAAACGTTGCGGGTGGCTCAGTGACAGCAGCCATTAGCAGAGCCATTGGCCAGATCCTTGAGGATCGGGCAGTCCGGGCGCTCGTCTCCCTGGCAGTGCGATACCAGTTCGCCAAGGGTGTCGCGCAGGCTCACCAGCTCTTCAATGCGCCGGTTCAGCTCATCGATGTGTTGCATGGCCAGCGCTTTCACATCGGCGCTGGCACGCTGGCGGTCCTGCCACAAGGTCAACAGCTTGCCGACCTCCTCGAGGGAAAAGCCCAGGTCGCGGGAGCGCTTGATGAAGGCCAGGCTGTGCAAGTCTTCCGCCTGGTAAAGGCGGTAGCCGCTGTCACTGCGCGTGGCGGGTTTGAGCAGGCCGATGGACTCGTAGTAACGGATCATCTTGGTGCTGAGCCCGCTGCGGCGGGCGGCCTGGCCTATGTTCATGGGGCCTCCTGGGTGTTGCTGGTGGGTTTCCACGCCTTGAGCCACAGCGCGTTGCTCACCACGCTGACGCTGGACAGGGCCATGGCGGCGCCGGCCAGTACCGGGTTGAGGTAACCCAGCGCGGCCAGCGGGATGCCGATCAGGTTATAGATGAACGCCCAGAACAGGTTCTGGCGGATCTTCGCATAGGTCTTGCGGCTGATCTCCAGGGCGGCCGGTACCAGGCGTGGGTCGCCGCGCATCAGGGTGATGCCGGCGGCCTGCATGGCCACGTCGGTACCGCCCCCCATGGCAATGCCGATATCGGCGGCGGCCAGCGCCGGCGCATCATTGATGCCATCACCGACCATGGCGACCACGCCATCCTGCTTGAGCGCGGCCACGGTCGCGGCCTTGTCGGCCGGCAGCACTTCGGCATGCACGTCGTCGATGCCCAGGGCATCGGCCACCACTTTGGCGCTGCCGCGGTTGTCGCCGGTCAGCAGGTGGCTGCTGATGTGTTGCGCATGCAGGGTATCGATTGCCTGCGCGGCGCCGGGCTTGAGGCTGTCACCAAAGGCGAACAGGCCCAGCACACGCGGCTGCGCGCCGCGTTCGACAAGCCATGACAGGGTGCGCCCTTCGGCTTCCCAGGCCAGGGCCTTGGCGGCCAGGTCGCCGGGTAGCAGGGCGCTTTCATCGAGCAAACGGCGGTTGCCCAAAGCCAACTCGCGGCCTTCCACGCGCCCGGCAATACCACGCCCGGTCAGCGACTGGCTGTCGGTAACGCCAGGCACGTCCAGGCCCTGTTCGGCACAGGCATCCAGTACCGCCTTGGCCAGCGGGTGTTCGCTGCCGCGCTGCAGGGCACCGGCCAGGCGGTGCAGGTCGGCGCTGCTGCCCACCTGCGCCTGGCTGTGGACAACGCGTGGGCTGCCGGAGGTGAGGGTGCCGGTCTTGTCGAACACCACGCGGTTGACCGCATGGGCGCGCTCCAGGGCTTCGGCGTCCTTGATCAGGATGCCATGGCGGGCGGCGACCCCGGTGCCGGCCATGATCGCGGCGGGTGTGGCCAGGCCGAGGGCGCAGGGGCAGGCGATGACCAGTACCGCGACGGCATTGATCAGCGCGGTTTCCAGCGGCGCGCCGGCCAGCCACCAACCGACCAGGGTGATCAGCGCCAGTACCAGCACGGCCGGGACGAATACCTGGCTGACCCGGTCGACCAACTTCTGGATCGGTGCCTTGGCCGCCTGGGCGTCTTCCACCAGGCGGATGATGCGTGCCAGCACGGTTTCTGTGCCCAGTGCCTGGGTGCGTACCAGCAGCCGGCCTTCGCCGTTGATGGCGCCACCGGTGACGCTGTCGCCGGGCTGCTTGGGCACCGGCAGGCTCTCGCCGCTGATCAAGGCTTCATCGGCATGGCTGCTGCCGTCTTCCACCACGCCATCGACCGGGAAGCGCTCGCCGGGTTTGACCAGTACCAGGTCGCCGAGGCGCAGTTGGGCAATGGCCACGTCTTCTTCCCGGCCATCGACCAGGCGCACGGCCCGTTCCGGGCGCAGGGCCTCGAGGGCACGGATGGCGCTGGCGGTCTGGCGCTTGGCACGGCTTTCCAGGTACTTGCCCAGCAGCACCAGGGCAATCACCACGGCCGAAGCTTCGAAGTACAGGTGAGGGGCCATGCCGGCGGGGGCTTGCGCCCACTGGTACAGGCTCAAGCCGTAGCCGGCGCTGGTACCCAAAGCCACCAGCAGGTCCATGTTGCCGGTACCTGCGCGCACGGCCTTCCAGGCGGCCACGTAGAACCGCGCGCCGAGAATGAACTGCACCGGTGTGGCCAGCAGGAACTGCACCCACGCTGGCAACATCCAGTGCACGCCAAACGGCTGCACCACCATTGGTACCACCAGCGGCAGGGCGAGCAGCAATGCTGCGCCGACCGCCAGGCGTTCGTTACGCAGGCGGCGTTGGGCGGCATGCTGGTCGTCCCTGGCGACTTGCGGCAGGCTGGCGCTATAGCCGGCCTTTTGCACGGCGTCGATCAGCAGGTTGTCGTCGAGGGCCGCGAGCACTTCGAGGTGCGCGCGTTCGCTGGCCAGGTTGACGCTGACCCGTTCAACACCCGGCAGCTTGCCGAGAGCGCGCTCTACGCGGCCGACGCAACTGGCGCAGGTCATGCCGCCAATCTGCAGTTCGACGGTGCGGGTGGGCACGCCGTAGCCGGCTTCGCGTATGGCCTCGACCAGCGCGGGCAGACTGTTGGCCGGGGCCTGGACCCGGGCCTGTTCGGTGGCGAGGTTGACGCTGACCTGTTCAGTGCCGGTGACCTTGCGCAGGGCGCGTTCGACCCGGCCGGCACAACTGGCGCAGGTCATGCCGGAGATCGGCAGGTCGTATGTGGTGGATGCGGGCATGGCTCTCCTCCTTGGACAGGCCTCCAGCATCAACCTTGCCACGCAGGTAAGGTCAATAGCCCAGGCCGGCTCGCTTCAACTCCAGCCCATATTGCCCCATGGCGATGCGGTATTTGTTGATCTGGCCCGCCTGCAGGTTCAATCGCGTGCTGCGTTGGTCCTCGACACCCGGGGCGCAGCCGGGCATTTGCCCGGGCAGCAGGCGCAGGCGCACGTCCACCGGGCCGGGCGGCAGGTTGAACGAGGTGGACTGCTCCTGGAACACGCGCCCGGAGAGCTGGTCGTTGAGGTAGATGCCGATCTCGCAACTGGTGGCCACTTCCAGACGCTCCCGGGAAATGATCAGCACGCTGTAGTCCGAGTTGCCCTCGGCGCTGGCCGGTGGCACTGCAGCCAGCGTGCTCAATAGCCCGACGACGCCCAATGCTGCCCTGAACATGAAGAATCTCCTGCTTGCCTGATCATCAAAGGCGCAGCTTGGCCGACGCGCGCGCGGATTTCCACCCCGGCTGGTGTCGGCAAGTCTTGACCTTGCCCCGATGGCAAGCTTGAGACTTGTGGAAAACCTGAAGGAGGTAACCCCCATGCAAGTGTTCAATGTACAAGGCATGACCTGTGGCCATTGCGTGAAAGCCTTGACCCGGGCAGTGCAGGAGCAGGATGCCGCGGCCAAGGTGGAGGTCGATCTGGCGGCCAGGCAGGTACGGGTGCAGAGCGAGTTGGCTCAGGAGCAGATCCTCACGGCCATTCGCGATGAGGGTTATCAGGCCGACGTAGCCTGATCAGGCTATGCGCTGAACTCTGTAGGAGCGGCCTTGTGTCGCGATGGGCCGCAAGGCGGCCCCAGGATATTGGCATCGATGCATGACTTGCTGGGGCCGCTTTGCGGCCCATCGCGACACAAGGCCGCTCCTACAGGGGCCGCGCGAGGGCCTGTATTGTTGCAAATGTTTTCATGTCGATAGGGCCCACAGCAGGTAGAATCGAGCACTTGCTTAGCCTGCTATGGATTCCTGATGAACCTGCGAATGGTGCTCATCCTGGGCGCACTCAGTGCGTTCGGGCCCTTGGCGATCGACTTCTACCTGCCCGCCTTCCCGGCCATGGCGCAGGCGTTCGCCACCGATGAAAAACACGTCCAGGCCACTTTGGCCGCCTACTTCCTTGGCCTGTCCATCGGGCAACTGGCCTACGGGCCGGTGGCTGACCGCTTTGGCCGACGCAAGCCGCTGATGTTCGGGGTGACCCTGTTCACCCTGGCGTCACTGGTCTGTGCCTATGCCCCCAACCTCGATACCCTGGTGCTGGCGCGGTTTGTCCAGGCGTTGGGCGGTTGCGCCGGGATGGTGCTTTCGCGGGCCATCGTCAGTGACAAGTGCGACCCGGTGGCCTCGGCCAAAGTGTTCTCGCAGCTGATGCTGGTCATGGGCCTGGCGCCAATCCTGGCACCGATGCTGGGCGGGGTGCTGGTGAACGTGGCCGGCTGGCAATCGATCTTCCTCGCCCTGAGCCTGTTCAGTGCCGGCTGCCTGTTGGCGGTCAGCCTGGGCCTGCCGGAAAGCCTGCCCGAGCACATACCGCGGCAACCGCTGTCTGGCGCCATGCGCCAGTACTTGCGCCTGTTCGCTGACCGGGTGTTCGTCGGCCATGCCCTGACCGGTGGTATCGCCATCGCCGGCATGTTTGCCTACATCGCCGGTTCGCCTTTCGTGTTCATCAAGCTCTATGGCGTGCCGGCCGAGCATTACGGCTGGTTGTTCGGCACCAATGCCGCCGGCTTCATCCTGGTGGCGCAGGTGAATGCACGCTTGCTGGCCAAGCGCGGGCCGGCATTTCTGTTGGCGCGTGCGGTGTGGCTGTACCTGGCTGCGGGCCTGGTGTTGCTGGCCGTGGCGGCAACGCGGCCAACACAGCTGTGGCCACTGCTGGTCCCGCTGTTCGTCTGCATCTCCAGCCTCGGCTGCATCATCCCCAACGCCTCTGCCTGTGCCATGAGCGGGCAGGGGGCGCGGGCCGGCAGTGCCTCGGCGCTGATGGGCTGCCTGCAGTTCAGCGTCGCCGCCGGCGCAGCAGCGCTGGTGGGGCTGCTGCATGATGGCAGTGCGGTACCGATGGCGCTGGTGATCAGCCTGTGCGGGGCGCTGGTGGTCAGTGTCGCGCTGCTGACCCGACGCTTGCCGGCCAAGGCTCCCGCATAAGCGGGTGAGGTGCCTGCAGACGGGTTTCCAGCGTGGCGACGAAGGCACGCGCCTCGGCCTCGCTGCGGAAACTGACCACGTGTTGATCGAGCTGGACCTGCCAGGGGCAAGCGGGGTTTCGGCTCGACGCACTGACGACAATTTTCATCGCGGCATACCTCCAAAGGGGGAGAGCGGATGAAGTGTAGCGCTGCACTTTCTGCCCGCCATGACCTGCATCAGTGTCCTGACTGACGGTCGGCAAGAACGTTTTCTACATGTTTTTTCCAGCTTGGGGTGCAATGCCCGGAAGCACGTGGAACCTTCGCTTTGGCTTGCGCTACTTGTGGAAATTGCTTGTCGGCCGCGTCCGAAGTTGCATCCGGTGTTTTTTCCGCCTGTCGTTCCCGGGCTCCTGCCATGTGTGCCGGGCTGCTTGCCCACGCGGTCCGGGCAGCTTTCACGCACTGTTTCACTGCTTGCCATGGGTAGGCATACCCAGTGGTATTTTGCCTGTGGCACCACTGCGCGGCGCTGCCTGAATGGCGTTTTTTGCGGCTTATACTGGCGAACCAGGCCAGTGCCAGCGAGAGGCGCTTCCCTGCCAGGGGTGGCCATCGCATCCACACAGTGAACTTGCAGGGAGTTACAGGGACATGAACGCAGCCAGCAGTATCAGCCAGATTGCCAGCCTGATGGCCGACCCCAAGCGCAGTGCCATGTTGTGGGCATTGATCGATGGCACGCCGCGGCTGGCCAACGAGCTCGCGGTAATGACAGGCCTGACCTCGTCATCGGCCTGCGCTCACCTTTCGTTGTTGTCGTCCGCCGGTTTGCTCCGGCACGAAGCGCGGGGGCGCAAGCGCTACTTCCGGCTGGCCACCCCGCAAGTCGGGGCGGCGGTGGAGGCCCTGGCCAGTGTCCAGTTGGAGAGTGCCAGGGGGGAGCGGGCCAAGGCACCGGTATCACCGCTACCCATGTCGATACGCAGGGCGCGTCGCTGTGGCGATCACCTGGGTGGGGAACTGGCCGGTGAACTGTATCACCGTCTGGTGGTGGCCGGCTGGCTGGAGGGTAGTGGTCGGCAGTTGATGGTAAGCGAAGAGGGGCGGAGGCAGTTGGCTTTGGTCGGGGTCTACATCGATGCCTTGGCGCCGCACCAGCAACGTGGCTGTGTGATCTGCCGCTGCACCGAGTGGAACGACCAGGGGCCGCACCTGGGTGGCGTACTGGGGCAGGCCTTGTTCCGGCTGTTCCTGCAATCTGGCTGGATGCGCGAGGCCGAGGACTCGCGGGCATTGCATATTTCTGCGTTGGGTATCCAGCAGATCAATCGCATTGCCCGCGTGCCGACGTTGCAGGTAGGTTGACGGCGCCACAGATATGTCGCCGTCAGGTCATTCAGGCCAGCCGGGCATCCAGGCTGTTCTGGGCCAGTCGACGGGCCTGGTCTTCGGTCATACCCAGATGGGTGTACAGGGCGTGGAAGTTTTCGGTGACATAGCCGCCGAAGTAGGCCGGGTCGTCAGAGTTGACCGTGACCTTCACGCCGCGCTCGAGCATCTCGAGGATGTTGTGCTGGCTCATGTGGTCGAACACGCACAGTTTGGTGTTCGACAGCGGGCACACCGTGAGCGGGATCTGCTCGTCGATGATGCGCTGCATCAGGCGCTCGTCCTCGATGGCGCGCACACCGTGGTCGATACGCTTGACCTTCAGCAGGTCCAGGGCTTCCCAGATGTACTCGGGCGGGCCTTCCTCGCCGGCATGGGCAACGGCGACCAGGCCTTCGCTGCGGGCGCGGTCGAACACGCGCTGGAACTTGCTCGGTGGGTGCCCCATTTCCGAGCTGTCCAGGCCAACGGCGATGAACGCATCGCGGAATGGCAGGGCCTGGTCGAGGGTTTTCTGTGCTTCATCTTCGCTGAGGTGGCGCAGGAAGCTGAGGATCAGGCCACTGCTGATGCCCAGTTGTTCGCGACCGTCCTTCAACGCCTGGTTGATGCCGTTGAGCACCATCTCGAAGGGGATGCCGCGGTCGGTATGGGTCTGTGGGTCGAAGAACGGTTCGGTGTGGATCACGTTCTGCGCCTTGCAGCGTTGCAGGTAGGCCCAGGTCAGGTCGTAGAAGTCCTGCTCGGTGCGCAGCACGTCGGCGCCCTGGTAATACAGGTCCAGGAACTCCTGCAGGTTGTTGAAGGCATAGGCACCGCGCAAGGTCTCCACATCGGCCCAGGGCAGGGCGATCTTGTTGCGCTCGGCCAGGGCGAACAGCAGCTCGGGCTCCAGCGAGCCTTCCAGGTGCAGGTGCAGTTCGGCCTTGGGCAGGGCGTTCAACCAGTCATACATGGTGGGTCATCTCGATCAGGTACGGTTGCCGCCATTCTACAGAGCCTGGCCGGGCATTGCGCACGGCCAGGCTGCGACCTGGTGAATCACCAGACCAAGGGTTCGCCCTTGTAGTTGATGAAGCGCAGGCCGCCGTTGCCGCTTTGCGCCTTGATCTGTTCAAGCATGCCGCGGGTGCTGGTCAGCACGTCGATCTCGGCGTTTTCACCGCCCATGTCGGTTTTCACCCAGCCAGGGTGCATGGCCAATACGCAAAGGTCGGGGCGTTGTTGCTCGACGACGAAGCTGTTGATCATCGAGTTCAGGGCCGCCTTGCTGGCCTTGTACAGGCAGATTTCGCCGCCGTCGGGGATGGTCACGCTGCCCAGGATCGAGCTCATGAAGGCCAGCACGCCGCTGCCCTCGCGTACCTGGCCGACCAGGCGGCGGGCCACGCGGATTGGCGCCACGGCGTTGGTCATGAACAGGTCGCCGATGTCCTTGTTCTGCACCGTCTCCAGGTCTTGCGGCAGAGGCCCCATGACCCCGGCGTTGATGAACACCAGGTCGAAGACTTGGTCTTGCAGGCGTTGCTTGAGGCCATCGAGCTGGGCCGTGTCGTTCATTTCCAGCTGTTCGATGCGCACGCCGGGCACGTCCGCCAGGGCGCCGGGCTGCTGCGGGTTGCGCACGGTGGCGGTGATGGTCCAGCCGTCTTCCTGCAGGCGTTGCACCAGGCCCAGGCCCAGCCCGCGCGAGGCGCCGATGATGAGTGCGGTTTTTGCGTTAGCCATTTGGATGCGCTCCGTGATCGGTTCGAAGAAGGATATTGAGGATAATGCACTGTGGTGCCGAGCGCCTCGTTGTGGGCTGTACGAAAAATCACCAGTTGCGTCAGGCCCTTGTGGGGCGTGGCCTTCGGCTTGTTGGCGCACGGGTTATCCACAAGCTGGTCCACAGTTATTGTGTGCAAGCGCAGATGGCTGTGCAGGGCTACGCAGGCTGTGGACCTGGGGATAACGTCAGGAGCATCAACGGTTTGCGGCTGTCATCAAATGGTGATCAAAATATGATCAAGCCTCTGTAGCCCTTGATTAATGCTGCCTGCAAGCGAATGCCCCAAGCTTATCCACAGGCCGGCCCACAGTTGTTGTGGGCAATGTTCAGCGTGCTTCGAGCAGAATGCGCCCGCGGCTCAAGTCGGCCAACTGCTGCTGCAGTGGCGCCAGGTGGGCGTCACCGAGTGCAATCAACAGGTCCACGCCATTGGCGGTGAACTGCTCATCCAGGACCAGGCCGTCAACCTCCGCCAGGCGCAGCTTCACCAGCGCCAGTTCGCTGAAACTGCAACTGCAGGTGAATTCGCTGCGCTGCACCAGCAGCCGCTTGGGTGCCTGTTGCAGGCACTTGTTGGCACCGCCGCCATAGGCCCTGGCCAGGCCGCCGGTGCCCAGCTGGATACCGCCGTACCAGCGGATCACCAGCACTACCACCTGGTCGCAGTCCTGCGCTTCGATGGCCGCGAGGATTGGCCGCCCCGCGGTACCGCCAGGTTCGCCGTCATCGCTGCTGCGGTACTGGGCGCCAAGCTTCCAGGCCCAGCAGTTGTGGGTGGCGGCCAGGTCGCTGTGGCGTTCGATGAAACTCATCGCGTCGGCGGCACTGCTGATCGGCCCGGCCAGGGTGATGAAGCGGCTTTTGCGGATTTCCTCGCGATACTCGCAGAGGTCGAGCAAGGTAGAAGGCATAAATGACGATCAGGCAGCCGGCTTTATGCCGCAGCCCTTCAAAATGATGTGGATAAGATTGTTGCTCGCGTCTTCCATGTCCTGCTTGGTCAGGCGGCTGCGGCCGGTCACCTGGCAGATCTGGGTGGCGAAGTCGGCGTAGTGCTGGGTGCTGCCCCACAGCAAGAAGATCAGGTGCACCGGGTCGACCGGGTCCATCTTTCCGGCTTCGATCCAGGCCTGGAACACCGCGGCCCGTCCGCGGAACCATTCGCGGTAGTCGGCACTGAAGTACTCGCTCAGGCAGGTGCCACCGCTGATCACCTCCATGGCGAAGATCCGCGAGGCTTGCGGGTTGCGCCGGGAGAACTCCATCTTGGTGCGGATGTACTGGCTCAGGGCTTCGCCCGGGTCGTCGTCGACGCTCAAGGCGTTGAAGGTGCTGTCCCACAACTCGATGATGTTGCTGAGTACGGCAATGTACAGGCCCAGCTTGTTGGTGAAGTAGTAATGCAGATTGGCCTTGGGCAACCCCGCCTTGAGGGCGATGGTGTTCATGCTGGTGCCCTTGAAACCATGGCGGGCAAACTCGTCTTCGGCGGCCTGGATAATGGCCTGTTCGTTCTTCTGGCGGATGCGGCCCGCGGGCTTGCCCGAGGCGGAGAGGCGATGCGCAGGGACTTCTAGGGTCATGGACGATTCCGTACGGGTCAGTGGCTGCGGCTGTCGGACAAGATTACCTGCCTGTGCCGAAGTGACAAGCGTTTGCGGCACAGACTGGCATCAGCGTGTCGCAGCCAGGCTTTCGAGGAAGCTTTCCAGTACCAGGTTCGGCCGCCGGCCCTTGCGCGTTACCCAGCTGAGACTCAGGTCATAGAAGCGTTCCCGGGGCTTGAGGGCACGCAAGCGGCCTTGCTGCACCCAGAACGTGGCGTAGTGGTCTGGCAGGTAGCCGATGTAGCGCCCGGTAAGGATGAGAAACGCCATGCCTTCGCGGTCCGAAGCACTGGCCGTGCAATTCAGTGCCTGGTAATGCGCCTGGATTTCGGCCGGCAGGCGGAAGGTGGGGGTGATGGCTTCCTGGCTGTTGAGGCGGTCGTCGTCGATCTGCTGGTCATCGGCATAGAACAGCGGGTGGCCGACTGCGCAGTACAGCAGCGAGCGCTCACTGTACAGCGGCTGGTACTCGAGGCCCGACAGCGGGCTGGTCTGCGGCACCACGCCGACATGCAGGCTACCATCAAGCACGCCGTGCTCGACCTGGCTGGGTGCGATCATGCGGATCTGGATGCGCACATCGGGGCCGCGGTCCTTGAGCTCGGCCAGGGCATGGGTAATGCGCATGTGTGGCAGGGTCACCAGGTTGTCGGTCAGGCCAATGTTCAGCTCGCCACGCAAATGCTGGTGCAGGCCGTTGACCTCGGTGCGAAAGCTTTCCAGAGCGCTGAGCAGTTGCAGCGCCGAGTGGTAGACCTCGCGGCCTTCCTCGGTCAGCGAGAACCCGGCGCGTCCGCGCTGGCACAGGCGAAGGCCAAGGCGTTGCTCAAGGTCGTTCATTTGCTGGCTGATGGCCGAACGGCCAATGCCCAGCACGTTTTCCGCGGCCGAGAAACCGCCACACTCTACGACACTGCGATAGATCTTCAGCAGACGGATGTCAAAATCGCTGACTTGGGCGAGTGGATCGGGGCGTCGGCTCATTAGTTTAGTCAGGGCCTGTCTGAAGATTAGAAATGTTGGCTTTTCCAGACTTTATCGCCGTGCCAATTTAGCTGCAACAACATCCATCGTTGCCTAATCGTCTTCCGAGGAACCGCCGATGAACATGCCCGAAACCGCCCCCGCCGGTATCGCCAGCCAGCTCAAGCTGGATGCGCACTGGATGCCCTACACCGCCAACCGCAACTTCCAGCGCGACCCACGCCTGATCGTGGCGGCCGAAGGCAGCTACCTGTTTGACGACCAGGGGCGCAAGATCTTCGATGCCCTGTCCGGTTTGTGGACCTGCGGCGCCGGGCACACCCGCAAGGAAATCACCGAAGCGGTGGCTCGCCAGATCGGCACACTGGACTACTCCCCGGCCTTCCAGTTCGGCCACCCGCTGTCGTTCCAGCTGGCCGAGAAGATCACCGAACTTACCCCGGGCGACCTGAACCATGTGTTCTATACCAACTCCGGTTCCGAGTGTGCCGACACCGCGCTGAAGATGGTGCGTGCCTACTGGCGCCTGAAAGGCCAGGCGACCAAGACCAAGATCATCGGCCGTGCTCGCGGCTACCACGGCGTGAACATCGCCGGCACCAGCCTCGGTGGCGTCAACGGTAACCGCAAGCTGTTCGGTCAGCTGCTGGATGTCGACCATCTGCCTCACACCGTGCTGCCGGTCAACGCCTTTTCCAAAGGCATGCCGGAAGAGGGTGGTATTGCCCTCGCTGACGAGATGCTCAAGCTGATCGAGCTGCACGACGCCTCCAACATCGCTGCCGTGATCGTCGAGCCGCTGGCGGGTTCGGCTGGTGTTCTGCCGCCGCCGAAGGGTTACCTGAAGCGCCTGCGTGAAATCTGCACCCAGCACAACATCTTGCTGATCTTCGACGAAGTGATTACCGGCTTCGGCCGCATGGGCGCGATGACTGGCTCCGAAGCCTTCGGCGTGACCCCGGACCTTATGTGCATCGCCAAGCAGGTGACCAACGGCGCCATCCCGATGGGCGCGGTTATCGCCAGCAGCGAGATCTACCAGACCTTCATGAACCAGCCGACCCCCGAGTACGCCGTGGAATTCCCGCACGGCTACACCTACTCGGCCCACCCGGTAGCCTGCGCCGCCGGTATCGCCGCGCTGGACTTGCTGCAGAAGGAAAACCTGGTGCAGGCCGCCGCCGAGCTGGCGCCGCACTTCGAGAAGCTGCTGCATGGCGTGAAGGGCACCAAGAACATCGTCGATATCCGCAACTACGGCCTGGCCGGCGCGATCCAGATCGCTGCCCGCGACGGTGATGCCATCGTGCGTCCGTACGAGGCGGCGATGAAACTGTGGAAGAAAGGCTTCTATGTACGCTTCGGTGGCGACACCCTGCAGTTCGGCCCAACCTTCAACACCACGCCGCAGGAGCTGGACCGCCTGTTCGACGCAGTGGGCGAAACCCTGAACCTGATCGACTGATCTTTCCGATTCTGATGCCTGGCGCGTGAACGCATCGCGCGCCTGCCTCAACCTTCTTTATCTGGAGTTTTGCATGAGCATTGTTCAGCACCTGATCCATGGCGAACTGGTTACCAAGGGTGAGCGCACCGCCGATGTCTTCAACCCGTCCACCGGCCAGGCCGTGCGCAAGGTCGAGTTGGCCAGCCGCGCGACCGTGCAGGAAGCGATCGACTCGGCCAAGGCTGCCTTCCCGGCCTGGCGCAACACCCCACCGGCCAAGCGCGCCCAGGTGATGTTCCGCTTCAAGCAACTGCTGGAGCAGAACGAAGCACGAATCTCGCAGATGATCAGCGAAGAGCACGGCAAGACTCTGGAAGATGCTGCCGGCGAACTGAAGCGTGGCATCGAGAACGTCGAATTCGCCTGCGCCGCGCCGGAAGTGCTCAAAGGCGAGTACAGCCGCAACGTCGGCCCGAACATCGATGCCTGGTCCGACTTCCAGCCGCTGGGCGTGGTTGCCGGTATCACCCCGTTCAACTTCCCGGCCATGGTGCCGCTGTGGATGTACCCACTGGCCATCGCCTGCGGCAACGCCTTCATCCTCAAGCCTTCCGAGCGCGACCCGAGCTCGACTCTGTTCATCGCCCAGCTGCTGCTGGAAGCCGGCCTTCCGAAGGGTATCCTCAACGTGGTGCATGGCGACAAGGAAGCGGTGGATGCGCTGATCGAAGCGCCGGAAGTGAAGGCCCTGAGCTTCGTCGGTTCGACTCCGATCGCCGAGTACATTTATGCTGAAGGCACCAAGCGCGGCAAGCGTGTGCAGGCCCTGGGTGGTGCGAAGAACCATGCGGTGCTGATGCCGGATGCCGACCTGGACAATGCCGTGAGCGCACTGATGGGGGCGGCCTACGGTTCGTGCGGCGAGCGTTGCATGGCCATTTCGGTGGCGGTATGCGTGGGTGACCAGGTGGCTGACGCCCTGATTGCCAAGCTGGAACCGCAGATCAAGGCACTGAAGATTGGGGCCGGCACCTCGTGCGGCCTGGACATGGGGCCGCTGGTGACGGCTGCTGCCCGTGACAAGGTAGTGGGCTACATCGATGACGGTGTTGCTGCTGGCGCCAAGCTGGTGGTGGATGGTCGTGGTTTCCGTGTGGCCGGTAATGAGGATGGCTATTTCGTCGGTGGCACCCTGTTCGACAAGGTGACCCCAGAGATGCGCATCTATAAGGAAGAGATCTTCGGCCCGGTGCTGTGCGTAGTGCGTGTGAACAGCCTGGAGCAGGCCATGCAACTGATCAACGATCACGAGTACGGCAACGGCACCTGCATCTTCACCCGTGACGGTGAAGCGGCGCGCCTGTTCTGTGACGAGATCGAAGTGGGCATGGTCGGTGTGAACGTACCGCTGCCGGTACCGGTGGCCTACCACAGCTTTGGTGGCTGGAAGCGCTCGCTGTTCGGTGACCTGCATGCCTATGGTCCGGACGGTGTGCGCTTCTATACCCGTCGCAAGGCGATTACCCAGCGCTGGCCGCAGCGGGCCAGCCATGAGGCTTCGCAGTTTGCGTTCCCTAGTTTGTAAGGGATGAAGCAGAAGCGGGGAGGCCGACAGGCCTCCCCGCTTTGTTTTTGGGGTTTGGTGTTTTGGCTTTTGGTTGTCGTGTGCGTCAGGGCGGCTATGGGCCTGTCTTGAGATGGCATTGGCTTTGAGAGGTGGCTGCCTTAGGTTCTCTGGCGCTTACAAGATCGAGCGCCGCCCGCGCGGCGCTTCGCAGCACAAGGCTGCTCCTACATCTGTTTCTGGCCAGTCTATCCTGTGCCTGGCGCGCGCGACCGCCTTGTCTGTTCCATTCAATATCGAAGGTTGCGCCTGCTGCTCTTCATCAATCTCCAGCCATGCACCCAGGGTGCGCGCGCCAATGGCGCAGGAATAACTGGCCCGAAACAGATGTAGGAGCAGCCTTGTGCTGCGAAGCGCCGCGCGGGCGGCGCTCGATCTCATAGGCGCAGAAGGTGTTGTGGCGAGCACTTGGTAGCCTTGATAAGGTCTTCGCCTGGAACATTTCAAATAAATGAAATTAAAGGTTGACGCCCTCTCGAATCCCCTTATAATGCGCCCCACTTCCAGCGACATCGGAACGACAAACTTCTTGAAATTCAACAAGTTAGGTTGTTCAGAAAGAGTTGAAAGGGCTACGATCAAATGATCGCCGGCGGTTGAGATGATGGTTGACAGTGCTTCTAAACGCTGTATGATTCGCCTCCCGCTACGAGAGATCGCAGCGAGTCAAGTGTTTGAAGCTAAACGAGTTTCTCGCAAAAAACTTCAAAATAAACGCTTGACAGAAAATGAGGAAAGCGTAGAATGCGCGCCTCGGTTGAGACGAAACGCTCTTAACCAAACGCTCTTTAACAAATCGAATCAAGCAATTCGTGTGGGTGCTTGTGAGTACGGACTGATAGTCACAAAGATTATCAGCATCACAAGTGGCCATGCGAGAAATCACATAGTCATTTGAGATTGCTGAGCCAAGTTTAGGGTTTCTTAAAAACCCAAGCAGTATTGAACTGAAGAGTTTGATCATGGCTCAGATTGAACGCTGGC
>NZ_LQXW01000041.1:0-24329 GCF_001586765.1 Pseudomonas sp. ABFPK
TCGCTACGGGCCTGCTCCCGGGAGTACGCGCTGCAGGCCCCATCCATGGGGCCTCAGCGCTTGACGGGCATCCATGCCCGTCACCTCCCTCCGCAGTCCCTTCGCTCGGCCTCCTGAAGTCGCAATCGGCGGCGCCTGAACTATCGCGCGCTTAGAAGCAAAAGCCTAAGTGCAAGTGCAAGTGCAAGTGCAAGTGCAAGTGCAAGTGCAAGTGCTAAGCGGTTCGCTGTGCTAGCGCTTCAAGTCCAACCGGCGCAGATGGCAGGTCACTTCCTCGCGGTCGTGATACAGCTGCTTGCAAGCAATCGACACCTTGATCTTACGCGCCTTGAAGGTCGCCTCCATGCGGTCGAGCAGCCGGCGTACCTCGGCATAGCGCTGCTTCATCGGCAGCTTCAGGTTGACCACAGCTTCACGGCACAGCCCCTCGCCCAGCCAGGTCTCGATCAGCGAGGTGGTACGCGCCGGTTTCTCGACGATGTCGCACACCATCCAGTCCACCGGCTGCTTCGGTTGCCAGGTGAAACCATCGGCCATCAGGTGCTGGACCAACCCGGTGTCCATCAGGCTTTCGGCCATCGGCCCGTTGTCGATGGCGGTCACCAGCATGCCCCGGCGCACCAGCTGGTAGGTCCAGCCACCCGGCGAGGCCCCAAGGTCGACACCGGTCATGTCATCGCCCAGGCGCTGCTCCCACTGCTCGCGCGGGATGAATTGATGCCAGGCCTCTTCCAGCTTGAGGGTCGAGCGGCTGGGCGCCTCGCGGGGGAACTTCAGCCGCGGGATGCCCATGGGCCACAGTGCACTGTTGCTGGCCGGAGCAACACCGGCAAATACCCGGCGGCCGCTGATGAAGGTGAGCAGCAGGCGTGGGCGGCTGGCGTCGTCGACCAGGCGGCCAGCCTTTTCCAGGGCCTTGCGCAGCGGCACCTCGAACTTGCGGCAGAAGGTGGACAGTTCCTTGCCTTCGTTGCTGTCCAGCACCTCCAGCCACAGGCTGCCGAACACCGGGAACCCGGCCAGATGCGCCAGCAGCACACTGATACGGTCGCTTTCCGGCAGTTCGACATAACCGCCACGGGCCCACTGCCGCGGGAAAATCAGCTGGTTGAAGCGCAGTTCCCCCATCAAGCGCTCGGCACCGCCCTCCTCGCTACAGACAAACTCGGCACTGGCACTCTGCGGTTTGCCTTTGGCATAGCCGGCAACGCCCAGGCGGGCGGCATGTTCGCTGATTTCGGCGCACACCTCACCCTCGAAACCGGGCCGGCAATGCATGAACAGGGTATTCATTTCTCACTCCACTACGGCTGGCGCGCCACAGGCGCCGGCAGGGCGGCGATGATAAAGGAAGATCGGAACCTGCGACACGCCCCGCCGGTCCAGAAAAGGGTCAGATGACGCAAAGCGGTCTAACCTGACCTTTCAGCCAGGTCCGTGCCGTGCGGATCGATACACAGCGGTGCCACCGGTAGATCTTGCCAGGCACCGGCGCAGAAGGAGTTGGCAATGCCCTCGCTCGATAGCCTGAATACCCTCAAATCCCTCAAGGTCGGCGACCAGACCTACCACTACTTCAGCCTCACCGAGGCCGCCCGCCAACTGGGCGACCTGCAGCGCCTGCCCATGTCGCTGAAGGTACTGCTGGAAAACCTGCTGCGCTGGGAGGACGGCAAGACTGTCACCGGCGACGACCTGCGCGCGCTCGCCCAATGGCTGGGCGAGCGACGCTCCGACCGCGAGATCCAGTACCGCCCGGCGCGGGTGCTGATGCAGGACTTTACCGGTGTGCCGGCCGTGGTCGACCTGGCCGCCATGCGCGCTGCCATGGCCAAGGCCGGCGGCGACCCGCAGAGGATCAACCCGCTTTCACCCGTGGACCTGGTGATCGACCATTCAGTGATGGTCGACCGCTACGGCACGCCGCAGGCCTTCAGCGAGAACGTTGACATCGAAATGCAGCGCAACGGCGAGCGCTATGCCTTCCTGCGCTGGGGCCAGAGCGCCTTCGACAACTTCCGGGTGGTACCGCCGGGCACCGGCATCTGCCACCAGGTCAACCTCGAATACCTCGGCCGCACCGTCTGGACCCGTGAGGCCGATGGCCGCACCTACGCCTTCCCCGACACCCTGGTCGGTACCGATTCGCATACCACCATGATCAATGGCCTGGGCGTGCTCGGCTGGGGCGTGGGCGGGATCGAAGCGGAGGCAGCCATGCTCGGCCAGCCGGTGTCGATGCTGATCCCTGAAGTGATCGGCTTCAAGCTGACCGGCAAGCTGCGCGAAGGCATCACCGCCACCGACCTGGTGCTGACGGTGACGCAGATGCTGCGCAAGAAGGGCGTGGTGGGCAAGTTCGTCGAGTTCTATGGCGACGGCCTGGCAGAGCTGCCCTTGGCCGACCGGGCAACCATCGCCAACATGGCCCCGGAATACGGTGCCACCTGCGGCTTCTTCCCCGTCGACCAGGTGACCCTGGACTACCTGCGCCTGTCCGGCCGCCCCGAGGCGACGGTGCAACTGGTCGAGCAGTACTGCAAAGCCCAGGGCTTGTGGCGGCAGCCGGGCCAGGAGCCACTGTTCAGCGACAGCCTGGCGCTGGACATGCAAGAGGTCGAGGCCAGCCTGGCCGGGCCCAAGCGGCCGCAGGACCGGGTAGCCCTGGGCCAGGTCAGCCAGGCCTTTGACCACTTCATCGAACTGCAACCCAAACCGCTGGCCAAAGAGGTCAGCCGCCTGGAAAGCGAAGGTGGCGGCGGCGTGGCGGTGGGCAACGCCGACCAGGCCGGGGAGATCGACTACAGCCATCAAGGCCAGACCCACACACTGCGCGATGGCGCCGTGGTGATTGCCGCGATCACCTCGTGTACCAACACCTCCAACCCCAGCGTGATGATGGCCGCCGGGCTGGTGGCGAAAAAGGCCCTGGAAAAAGGCCTGCAACGCAAACCCTGGGTCAAGAGCTCGCTGGCACCGGGCTCCAAGGTGGTCACCGACTACTTCAAGGCCGCCGGGCTAACCACCTATCTGGACCAATTGGGGTTCGATCTGGTCGGCTATGGCTGCACAACCTGCATCGGCAACTCCGGCCCGCTGGATGAAGCAATCGAAAAAGCCATCGGCAGCGCCGACCTCACGGTGGCTTCTGTGTTGTCGGGTAACCGCAACTTCGAAGGCCGTGTGCATCCGCTGGTCAAGACCAACTGGCTGGCCTCGCCGCCACTGGTGGTGGCCTATGCCCTGGCCGGCAGCGTACGCCTGGACCTGACCCGCGACCCTCTGGGCACTGGCAAGGATGGTCAACCGGTGTACCTGCGTGACATCTGGCCCAGCCAGCAGGAAATTGCCGCTGCCGTGGCCAAGGTAGACACGGCGATGTTCCACAAGGAATACGCCGAAGTGTTCGCCGGCGATGCACAGTGGCAGGCCATCGAGGTACCGCAGGCGGCCACCTACGTGTGGCAGGCCGATTCTACCTATATCCAGCATCCGCCGTTCTTCGACGACATCGGCGGGCCACCCCCGCAGGTCACCGACATCCAGGGTGCGCGGATCCTGGCACTACTGGGTGACTCGGTGACCACGGACCACATTTCCCCAGCTGGCAACATCAAGGCCGACAGCCCGGCCGGGCGCTACCTGCGTGAGCAGGGCGTCGAGCCCCACGACTTCAACTCCTACGGCTCACGGCGTGGCAACCATGAAGTGATGATGCGCGGCACCTTCGCCAACATCCGCATCCGCAACGAAATGCTGGCGGGCGAAGAAGGTGGCAACACCCTGCACGTGCCCAGTGGCGAGAAGCTGTCGATCTACGACGCGGCCATGCGCTACCAGCAGGAAGGCACGCCGCTGGTGGTGATCGCCGGCCAGGAATATGGCACCGGCTCGAGCCGCGACTGGGCCGCCAAAGGCACCAACCTGCTGGGGGTCAAAGCGGTACTGGCGGAAAGCTTCGAGCGCATTCACCGCTCCAACCTGGTAGGCATGGGCGTACTGCCGCTGCAGTTCAAGGCCGGGCATAACCGCAAGCAACTGGGACTGACCGGCAAGGAGAAGATCGATGTGCTGGGCTTGAACGGTACACAGATCCGCCCGGGCATGAGCCTGCCCTTGCGCATCACCCGCGAGGATGGGCAGCACGAGCAGATCGAGGTGCTGTGCCGGATCGATACCGTGAATGAAGTGGAGTACTTCAAGGCGGGGGGAATATTGCATTATGTGTTGCGGCAGCTGATTGCTGGTTGAGGCGCGTATGCTTGGGGCTGCTGTGCACGCCGATCGCCTGTAGGAGCGGCCTTGTGTCGCGATGGGGCGCGCAGCGGCCCCGCTCGATAGCGGCGGCGGAGCTGAAATCTGGGGCCGCCATGCGGCCCATCGCGACACAAGGCCGCTCCTACAAGCGACGCGTAGCGGCCCGTTTCTGCTTACCCGAGAAGGACTACTCGTGCCTCGCTTCAACCTGATCGCACTTTTACTCCTGGCGCTCGGCTACACCCTCGCCCTGAGCCACGGCAACCTCGGCATCACTACCCTACCCACCTTTCTCGCCCTGCTTGCCAGCGCCCTGCTCGCTCGCCGCCCCCAGCGCTGGCAACAAGCCCTCGGCCACACGTTGTTCATCCTACTGGCCATAGCCCTGGCATTGCACTGGCTGCCCGGCTTCAACGCTGCCAAGGTCATCGACGGCGTTGTCCTCAGCCCTGGCGCCCTGCCTTTCACGATGTACCTGAACCTGGACAAACCCCTGATCGGCGCCTGGCTGCTGCTGGCCTGCCCTTGGCTGTTCCTGTGGCGCAGCCAGGGCCTGGCGACCAGCCTGCTGTACGCCCTGCCCCTGACACTGCTTGCCTGCCTGGGCGGCGCCTGGGCAATGGGCATGCTGGCCTGGGCCCCGAAATGGCCCGACCAAGCCTGGCTCTGGCTGCTGAACAACCTGCTGCTGGTAAGCCTGACCGAAGAACTGCTATTCCGCGGCTACATCCAGGCCGGCCTGCAACGGCTGCTGCGCCACCAAGGGCTGGCATTGTTCGCCGCCGCCTTGCTGTTCGGCCTGGCCCACCTGGGGGCCGGCTGGCAATGGGTGTACCTGGCCACCCTTGCCGGTATCGGCTACGGCCTGGCGTACCGCTGGGGCGGCGTGGCGGCTGCGGTGCTCTGCCATTTTGGCCTGAACCTGGTGCATTTCACCCTGTTCAGCTATCCGATGCTGGCTCTTGGCTAGCCATTCGGTCATCATTCGACTTATCCGTCATTAAACAGCAGTAAAAACGAAATAATGACGCTAAATTACTTGAACGTGCTCGTTGGCTAACCCAGATCGAAGTGATGGCCTGTTGCCACAGGTCAAGCACATTAATTATTCATTCAATAAAACCAGCGGCTTGCCGATATCAGTCGAAAGCCCTGCGGACTATCAACCCATGCGTAACAACCAGCCGATTACCCAGAGAGAACGGACTTTCCCTGCCCAGCAGCGGTTGATCTCCACCACCAATGCCAAAGGTGTGATCACTTACTGCAACGATGCCTTCATCGAGATCAGTGGTTTCACCCGCGAAGAACTGACCGGTGCGCCGCACAACCTGGTGCGCCACCCCGACGTGCCGCCAGCGGTGTTTGCTCACATGTGGCAAACCCTCAAGCAGGGCCAGCCATGGATGGGCATCGTCAAGAACCGCTGCAAGTCCGGCGACCATTACTGGGTCAACGCCTATGTCACGCCGATCTTCGACAACAACCAGGTGGTCGGCTTCGAATCGGTGCGGGTCAAGCCCACCGCCGAGCAGGTCCGCCGCGCCGAGGCGCTGTACCAGCGCATCAACCAGGGCAAGCCGCCGGTACCGCGCCGAGACAAGTGGCTACCGGTCCTGCAGGACTGGTTGCCGTTCATCCTGATCAGCCAGGTGGGCTTCCTGATCGGCAACTGGCTGGGCCATTCCTGGGGCTTCGCCCTGGCTGCCGGGCTTTCCGTACCGCTGGGCCTGCTGGGCCTGAGCTGGCAGCAGCGCGGCCTCAAGCGCCTGCTGCGCCTGGCCGAGCAAACCACCTCCGACCCGCTGATCGCGCAGATGTACACCGA
The DNA here is from genome assembly GCF_001586765.1 of Pseudomonas sp. ABFPK. NCBI lineage: Bacteria > Pseudomonadati > Pseudomonadota > Gammaproteobacteria > Pseudomonadales > Pseudomonadaceae > Pseudomonas > Pseudomonas sp. ABFPK. The sequence goes on from NZ_LQXW01000041.1 coordinate 6,086, forward strand.
CAGCCGGGGCGTGCAGGCGCGCCTGGAAATGGCCATGCTCAGCCAGGACGCGCGCATGAAAACCTGCCTGACCCGCCTGCAGGACAGCGCCGAACACCTCAGCGAACAGGCGCGCCAGTCTGACGCGCTTGCGCACAAGAGCTCTTCGGGCCTGGAGCGCCAGCGGGTGGAGACCGAGCAGGTTGCCGCTGCGGTCAACCAGATGGCCGCCACCACCCAGGAAGTGGCCAACCACGTGCAGCGCACCGCCGATGCCACCCAGGAAGCCAACCGCCTGACCAGCCAGGGCCGGCAGATTGCCGGTGAAACCCGCGAGGCCATCGAGCGCCTGTCGGCGGCGGTGGGCGAAACCGGCCAGACGGTGACGCAACTGGCCAAGGACAGCGACGAGATTGGTGGCGTGGTCGATGTGATCAAGGGCATCGCCGACCAGACCAACCTGCTGGCGCTGAACGCGGCCATCGAAGCGGCACGTGCCGGTGAAATGGGCCGAGGCTTTGCCGTGGTGGCCGACGAAGTGCGCCAGCTGGCCCAGCGCACTGCCGAATCCACCGGGCAGATCCACGGCCTGATCGCCAAGCTGCAACAAACCGCCAGCAATGCCGTACTGACCATGGAAACCGGCCATCGCCAGGCGCAGGAAGGCGTAGACCGTGTGATGCAGGCCGACGAGGCGCTGGTGGGTATCAGTGAAGCGGTGGCCAACATTACCGACATGGCTACCCAGATTGCTGCAGCGACCGAAGAGCAGACTGCAGTGGCTGACGAGATCAGCCGCAACATCAGCACCATCGCCGACCTGGCCGACCAGACTGCCGAACAGGCCCAGCACTCGGCGCTGCTCAGCGAAGAGCTGACCAGTACGGCGGGTACCCAGTACTCGCTGGTGGAGCGGTTCAACCGCTAAGGCGGCTTCCACAGGTACGGCATGCACTTTATACCTGCGCCGTACCTGTGGGAGTAACTGTCTTGCTCAAAATCCAAAAGATTGCGCGATCACTGTGGGAGCGGGTTCACCCGCGAACACCGGCGAAGCCGGTGCCATCCAGCGCGCAGGCTTCTTCGCGGGTGAACCCGCTCCCACAGGGGGCCGCGCAAGCCTTCAGAGTGCATTCACGACAGTTGCTCATGCAGCGAGCGTGTGAGCATTACCAATCCAGCTGCAAACAGCTCTCGAAGTAGCGTTCTTCTCCGCTCAGCGGGTCTGCAAAGCGCAGGCTCTGCGCCAGCAACTTCAGCGGCCGCTGGTAGTCGTCCTCGTCGTTGAGAAGCTGCGGATAGAACGGGTCATTGCAGATCCCCGCCCCCAGCGCCGCCATGTGCACGCGCAACTGATGGGTCTTGCCAGTTACCGGCGACAGCCCGTAACGCCAAAGCTCGCCATTCTTTTCCAGCACTTCGGCCAGGGTTTCGCTGTTGGCCTCCCCCTCTACCTCGTGCATGCGGAAAAACGGCTCGCCATGTACCAGGCGACTTTTGTGCACCAGCGGGAAATCGTGCTGCGGCATGGCCGCCGCAATTGCCTGGTAGCGCTTGTCGATGCGTCGTTCGGGGAACAGCCGCTGGTAGGCACTGCGGCTATGCGGGTTGGCGGAAAACAGCACAAGCCCGGCGGTATGTCGGTCGATACGGTGCAACGGCACCAGATGCGGGTTGCCCAGGCGGCGGATCAGGCGGCGCAGCAAGGTCTGTTCGACGTATTCACCAGTCGGCGTCACAGGCAGGAAATGCGGCTTGTCGGCTACCACCAGGTGCTCATCCACATGCAGTATGGCCTCCTGCACCGGGATCGGCCGCTCGTTCGGCACCTCACGGAAGTAGTGCAATCGCATACCGCGCTTGTAAGGCAGTTCGGCAGAAACCGCCCGCCCTTCGGCATCAAGCACCCGGCCACGAGCAAAACGATCGAGCCACTGGGCGCGGTCGATGGCCTTGAAATGGTCACACAGGCAGTCGAGCACCGTCGCCCAGTTACCGGGGGGCAGGCACACCGTGCTGGCTTGCTGGCGGGCGGGGTCGAAAGGCGTGGTCATGGCAGGGCTCGAAACGTTCACGGCCGCGCATTATCCCCCAAGCCCGCGCCCTCAACCAGCCTGGGCAATGACCTCGCAGCGCTCCTTCAACCAGCGCAACACCTGCACCGGCTCCCAGCGCCCAGGGTCGTAGAGGGCATACAGCAACCCCTGATACCCCACCACATCCAGCCCGCGGTGATAGCCGGCCCGCTGGAACAGGGCCTCGATCTCGGCGAAGCAGGTATTGAAGTGGACCTTGCCGAACGGCGTGCGGTCGTCGGTCACCAGGCCTTCGAGGCGCAGTTCCAGAACAGCGTCGGCTACCCGCTCGACGGGCATGCGGTTGACGCTGTACTTGAGTTGCTCGACATTGAGCATGGCTTCACCTCGATACTGTATTTATATACAGCATACGAATATCCCCTTGCCGCCGTCAATGCGCTTCATTGCAGGCCCGGCAGATAGCCGGTGCCTTTACGGATGGTCAACACCTGGCGCCGAGGGGCGCCGCGCGACACGGCCAGGTGCACCCAGTCATCGAATTCGAGGATCAGCTGGTCGAAAGGGATGGTGCTTTCGCTGATCCGTCGCACAACCTCGCGCGGGGTCACTTCAATCACCGTGAAATCAGCCGCCAGCCCCTGCAGATGCTTGCTCGTCAGCGTCCCGCCAATGCGCTGATTGACTGCGGGGCTGCGATAGCCACTGCTGACGATGACCGGTGCGCCGAACAGCGCGCGCACCTGCTCCAGTGCATTGCACAGCAACTGCAGGTTGGCACGCGCCTCGGCTGGAGGATTGTTGTCGAGCCCTTCCCTGGCGGCGAGCTGCGAAACAGTCATTTCATCGAGGGTGAAATGGGGGGTAATGCGCATGGCTGGATTCCTGATGACCGGTGAAGGATGCCGGCCTCAACGTGCCGGCAGCGGATCATCACAACGCTGCACACCGCATGGAGCAGGGACAGACCTCCCCTTGGCAATTACTGCGCGAGAAACGCCACCACCTGTTCGGCATCGAACGGCCAGTGCAGCTCGGCGCCGTTGTCACAACGGCGCAGCACCGGAATGATCAGGCCATAGCGTTCGAACAGAGTTTCGTTCTCGGCAATGTCGACCAGTTCCACCAGCAGGCCATGATCGACGAAGGGCATCAGCACGGCCTCGGCCACTTCACACAGGTGGCAGCCGAGGGTGCCGAACAGTTGGCATTCAGGCAGCATGGGGGCAAGTCCGCTTTGGCAGGGAGAAACCTATTCTAGGTCCGTCCTGCCCACAGTGCACCTGACCTGGCTCAATCCTGGCTGGTGGCGCCGATACGGTGTAGCGACAGGTCCGCGCCCTGGAATTCCTGCTCATGGCTCAAGCGCAGCCCATGCAACGCGCGGATTGCACCATACACGGCAAAACCGCCGGCCAATGCCACCACCACGCCCATCAGGCTGCCCAGCAATTGGCTGACCAGGCTGACACCGCCCATGCCACCCAGCACCTCCTGGCCGAAGATGCCGCAGGCCATGCCACCCCATACGCCGCACAGGCCATGCAACGGCCACACACCCAGCACATCGTCGATCTTCCAGCGGTTCTGCGCCGCGGTGAAGGTCCAGACGAACAGCGCACCCGCCACCAGGCCGGTGGCCAGCGCACCAATCGGGTGCATCAGGTCGGAACCGGCACAAACCGCTACCAGCCCGGCCAGCGGCCCGTTATGCAGGAAGCCCGGGTCGTTACGCCCGGCCAGCAAGGCCGACAGGGTGCCACCGACCATGGCCATCAGCGAGTTGATCGCCACCAGGCCGCTGACACCTTGCAGGGTCTGGGCACTCATGACGTTGAAGCCGAACCAGCCGATGATCAGGATCCACGACCCCAATGCCAGAAAGGGAATGCTCGACGGGGCAAAAGCCACCAACCGGCCATCGCGGTAGCGCCCACGGCGCGCGCCCAGCAGCAACACCGCCGCCAGCGCCAGCCAGCCACCCATGGCATGCACCACCACCGAGCCGGCAAAATCATGGAACGGCGCGCCGAAGCGTGCCTGCAACCAAGCCTGGACGCCCAGGTTGCCGTTCCACACCACGCCCTCGAAGAACGGGTAGATGAACGCTACGATCAACGCCGTGGCACACAGCTGCGGCACAAATCGCGCCCGCTCTGCGATACCCCCGGAGATGATTGCCGGGATCGCCGCAGCGAAGGTCAGCAGGAAGAAGCACTTGACCAGCGCATAACCATGGTCGGCCGCCAACGCTGCCGCCGGCTGGAAGAAGCTGACCCCGTAGGCGATCCAGTAGCCGATGAAGAAGTACACCAATGCCGAAATAGCGAAGTCGCTGAGAATCTTCGACAAGGCGTTGACCTGGTTCTTGTGGCGTACAGTGCCCACTTCGAGAAACGCGAAGCCGGCATGCATGGCCAGCACCAGGATGGCGCCCATGAGAATGAACAGGGTGTTTGAACCGTGGACCAGAGAGTCCATCGCGCTGTGCATGTTTTCCATGAAATAGGCAGACCTGCTGAAAAAGGCACCAGGACAGTTCAAGAACCTGCATCCCTGCACCGAATCGGTGCCAGCTCCCTGCCCCGTTTCGGTGAACCGAGCGGAGCCTGCTTGGTTTTTTCTTGGGTTTGTCGTGGATTGAGTTAAGGTTTATCGGTATCCGCTGCGCTGACGCCCTGAATCGGCGCAATACCCGCCCAGGGCGCCCCGCAACGTGGCAAAGCCTTAGCAAGGCCCATACCAGCGCCGGTACTTGAACCTTCCGCGCGTGCTATTACTCGAACTACCAACACTCATCGACAGGGAGATAACCATGGCCAGCAAATCGGCAAAGACTGCACAAGAGATATTGATGGCTGACTTCCAGGCACTGGTCCGCGACACCGAGAAGCTGCTGGCCGACACTGCCAACCTGGCCGGCGACCAGGCTGACGAGTTGCGTGAACAGATCCACGACCGCCTGACCCAGGCCCGCGAAACCCTGCAACTGACCCAGGACTCGGTGCGGGAACGCGGCCAGGCAGCATTGAGCAGTGCCGAACAGTACGTGCAGGAAAAACCGTGGCAGGCGATCGGCATTGCCGCTGGCGTCGGCCTGTTGATCGGCCTGCTGGCCAACCGGCGCTGAGGGGTTTCCATGGAGAACGACGCCAACGGCGCCAGCGCCTCGGGCAAGCGCCTGGGGGCGGCTGCCCTGGGGCTGCTGCACAGCCACATCGAACTGTTCGGCATCGAATTGCAGGAGCAGAAGGGCCGCACCTTGAGCCTGCTGCTGTTCGCCGGCCTCGCCCTGGTATTCGCCCTGCTTCTGCTGACGGCGTTGTCCGGGCTGTTGCTGGTGCTGCTGTGGGATAGCTATCGCCTGGCCGGCATCATTGGCCTGTGCGTGTTCTACGGCATAGCCGCGCTGTATTGCGGCTTGCGCCTGAAGGCCGCGGTGTTCGACGAGTCGTCGCCCTTCGGCGCCACCCTTGAGGAACTTGCCAAGGACCGGGAGCGCCTGTTGCCATGAGCCTGCCAGAACTGCCAAACACCCGTAACCCGCGGGAACTGCGCAAGGCGCTGCTGCGCCTGCGCATGGAAATGCACCGCCAGGAAATCCGCCACGAGTCCGCGCAGTTGCTTGAGCCACTGCGCCGCGTGCGCGGCATGGGCAGCTCACTGCACGACGGGCTGGGCATCAAGCATGCGCCGCTGTGGGGGATTGGCGCCGTGGTGGCGCTGGGCTTCCTCACCGGCAAGGGCGTGCGCAGCGGCAACCTGGCGCGGCTGTTGCGCCTGGGCACCAGCCTGCTGCCGTTGCTGCGCCTGTACCTGCAAGGCAGCCGCCGCCCCTGACCATCGCAATCCTTGTAGGAGCAGCCTTGTGCTGCGAAGAGGCCGGGAGCGGCGAGGAATTTGTATCGATCAAACGGACCTCTTCGCAGCACAAGGCTGCTCCTACAGGATATGCTGCTGCCTTCGACCTACAGGAGACCGCGCCTTGGACTGGCACACCCTGCTCACCCGCGAACGCCTGGGCAAAGCCCTGTACAGCGCCGATGAACTCGGGCGCAGCCCCTTCCACAAAGACCACGACCGCATCATCTTCTCCGGTGCCTTTCGCCGCCTCGGGCGCAAGACCCAGGTGCACCCGGTTTCGAGCAACGACCATATCCATACACGCCTGACCCACTCGCTGGAAGTCAGCTGCGTCGGCCGCTCGCTGGGCATGCGCGTCGGCGAAACCCTGCGCGACAGCCTGCCGGACTGGTGCGCCCCCAGCGACCTGGGGATGATCGTGCAGTCGGCCTGCCTGGCCCATGACATCGGCAACCCACCATTCGGCCACTCTGGCGAAGACGCCATCCGGCACTGGTTCCAGCAGGCGGCCGGGCGTGGCTGGCTGGACGACATGAGCGACGACGAGCGCGCCGACTTCCTCAACTTCGAAGGTAACGCCCAAGGCTTTCGCGTACTCACCCAACTGGAGTACCACCAGTTCGACGGCGGTACCCGGCTGACCTATGCCACCCTCGGCACTTACCTGAAGTACCCGTGGAGCGCACGCCACGCCGACGCCCTGGGCTACAAGAAACACAAGTTCGGCAGTTACCAGAGCGAACTGCCGCTGCTCGAGCAGATCGCCCGCAAGCTCGGCCTGCCGCAACTGGAACACCAGCGCTGGGCGCGCCACCCGCTGGTCTACCTGATGGAGGCTGCAGATGACATCTGCTACGCGCTGATCGACCTGGAAGACGGCCTGGAGATGGAGCTGCTGCAATACGCCGAAGTCGAAGCACTGCTGCTCGATCTGGTCGGCGATGACCTGCCGGAAACCTACCGCCAGCTCGGCCCTGGCGATTCCCGGCGGCGCAGGCTGGCGATTCTGCGCGGCAAGGCCATCGAGCACCTGACCAACGCTGCCGCCCGTGCCTTCGTCGAGCAGCAGCAGGCCTTGCTGGCCGGGCAGCTGGCGGGCGACCTGGTCGAACACATGCACGGCCCGGCCAAGCGCTGCGTGCTGCAGGCCAAGGACATGGCACGCAACAAGATCTTCCAGGACAAGCGCAAGACCCTGCACGAGATCGGCGCCTACACCACGCTGGAAATCTTGCTGAACACCTTCTGCGGGGCCGCCCTCGAGCAGCACGGTGGACGCACGCCCTCATTCAAGAGCCGCCGGGTACTGGACCTGATCGGCAACAATGCCCCCGACCCACACGGCTCGCTGCACAGCGCCTTCCTGCGCATGATCGACTTCATCGCGGGGATGACCGACAGCTATGCCAGTGAAATGGCCCGGGAAATGACCGGGCGCTCCAGCCCGACCTGAGCCCTGCCGGTGCAGCCCGGACATCGCCCGTAGCTGCACCGCCCATTGTGGGAAACTTCCTACATATACTGGCGACAAGTTAAACGGCACGAATAAAAGTAAATGAAAAGTTACCAATCACGCTTTGACAATGAATTAAACGCGCTTATTTCGTAGCCCGAATTGTTTTATCTTGTAAGCCATTTCCCATATAGGGCTAATAGCCCTTCCTCGCATGCCCGATGACTTTCAACTGCGATAAGGTGCCGCCTGTCACCCTCAATCGCCCGCAGGGAAGTTGAACATGCATTCCATATTTTTTGTGGACACACGAATCAAGATAAAATCAAGTATTCACTTATAATTCAATAGGTTGCGACACAAAAAAGCTATTTTTTGACACTTGAAATTTGACACCAAGCCTATGACGTCTACGATTTCATGATGATCTCGGAGACGCGCCAATGTACTCGTACACTTTGACTCCCCAGCAGGTTGTGTTCAGGACGGAATGGCCAAACAAGCAAGGATACAGAGAGACGGTATCCCCGCGCCCAAGCCTGGCCTCCGAAGAGAGCATGCATCTGATGTGCGGAGAAGTCTTAAAGCTCTGCAGGCGCGGCACAAGATTCAGTGGAACGGCGTGGATTGAAGTCGCAAAACGCATGTTTCAATACGCCTCCGAAAATAACAAGGACATTCCTCCACCTAAAGACCCCGAGTGGAGGAAATTTATTTACGAGCACTTCATACATCATCTATCCAACCCCGAAAAACTTAGGGGAAGTGGTGATAGAGATGAGATCACGATGCGCGCCCACTGGCGCAGAAACGCAGAACTTTATAAGCACTTGAAACAAGCAGCGATTGTTCCTTACAACATCCTGCTACCTTCAATGAAGCTTCCAGACGTTCTTGAAGATCGAAGCGATTCGAAAATACTCGATTCTACCGAAGAGCAGCTTTGGGAGCTTACGGACACTGAAAATCTATGGCCCAAAACTTACCTTATCGACAAAGACCTTAACGTACCAACTGATAAGTTCCTTGAAAACTTGCAAAGCCAGTTGGAGACACGCTCCAAAGGTATAATCCGGGCCTGCCAGAAATACTGGGACAATGTGGTTGCCTGCCATGCAATTGGCGCCGAATTAATTGACTCAATTCCTCCCGAGAAAATTGATGAAGTTCTTAGCTCAGGAGAGTTTTACGCCAACGGCAAGCATCTTGCTGATCCAATAAATCCTGACGGAGTAGCATGGTTCTTAGCGGTTGTAGATTATTACTTTATGAAAACTGATAAACTGCAATACATCAACTACGAATTAATGAAGGAAATCCCATTCCTGCGTCCTATTTGCAACAACGCGAAAATTCAAGCCCGAATGAATGAAAGAATTAAAGAAGTCGCTGGTGGATATGGGGCACCAATGACTCGCACCAATGAAACTCTGAATCGCTTGCTGGGGCACATATCCGCGAGAGATTGCGCTGCAGCGGCAGCAATCATTATAGCCGAAAATCCAAAATTCACGCCAATATCCCTTCAAGAAGCGGATTACTATTCTACTACGGATGTACCTATTCATTACTTCAATAGTGACTTAGATCGCCTGATGTGGAGCGTTAGCAAGCCACGCGCGAACAGTAGAAAAGTTTCCGCTTTATCACCTGCCAGCAGAGAAATGTATTGCGTTCTTGTTCGGGCCACCTCTAAAGCCCGACTCCGACTTATGCTTGATCGCGACCCAAATTATAGAAAGCTTTTCCTGACATCAACATTCAACTACGTAGGATTATGTACAAACATAGACAAAATATTCACTGGGCCGCTGGGAATCAACCTCTATACCGTGCTGGAAGATGAGCTGAGCAAGGCAGGAGTATCAAAAGATAGTTTTTCACTGAAGCGAATTCGCGGCACGCAAGGCCTGATTGCGTTCCTCAAAGAAGGAACTTATCAAGCAGCCGCTAACGCCTTAGGAAACTCCATCGCAGTAGTTAAGACCCATTACATCCCGAAGTGGCTAATACTGCGCTGGAATATACGAATCCTTAGGATCTTCCAAACCAAGTTGATTGTCCTAGCAACTAAGGGGCGACCATGGCGGGTGGAGGCTAGTGATTTCACTTGCGAAGAAGACCTTTTCAGGTTCGTAGTAAACTCTGCGAGAGAGGCAGAGACCTCAGACCCAATTTCAATTGACCTTAAAAAGTATGCTACCGAGATCACTGAAGATGCTTCCAACTTCTTGGCCAAGCCCCTGCTGGCTCATAATCTTTTGTTGAAGCTCTCACCCTTATCCCTAGCTGCTACTTTTCTTTTCGCAGAAACACACAATACCGCAAACACCCAAAAGTCACAATACATCGATAAAAGGTCTGGCATGTCGGCAGAGTCCATCATTACTCTTTCAAATCTTATCCATGCCGCTTATTCTTACACCACTGAATCGAACCAGGAAAACCCTATCATAAGGAATATTGCTGGGATTTCCGTACACAGCTTTCAACAAATATACAGAGAAGCGCTCAAAATAAAATCTGAGCTTTTCACTACAACCACATCAGTGGCACCTCACTATCACGAGGCGTTGAATGGCTAACAAGCGTGCGGACACTGAGCGATCTAGAGCTTTTTTTGCTGCTCTCATAGCTCACACCAAAGATAGCCTAGAAACTTCTATTGATTACACTGCCAACTGGTTGATCGAAGGAGGAATTGGATCGCCTTCATGGGTGGTGCGGGGAAATAACAATTCGATTGAAACAATTAAATTTTCTCACCCGCTTGGCAATCTTACAAATCTTACTGATCCTGAAAACACAGTTATCTTAGAAGCGATTCAAAAACAGGCATTTCTCTTAAGGGCAGGGTACCTTCAGAAGAAGATCGGGTTTGATGTCTGGATGAAACACATCCGGGCCTACATCAACATCGCGAGCTGGACATCTCTTCATGAAAAGCAGTACAACCCCCAAAAGTATGGCTTTCGACAAATCAATCAGAACGCATGCAAGCTGTTATGTGATGGCTACTCCAAAGGAGGATGGGCAGGTGTTTTGGAATTCGAAGACAGAATCAGTGAACTGCTTTGCCAAGCAGTCAGCGAATCGTACAACGGACACAAACTGACACCCAATCAAGTAGCAAAAATTTGCGAATTTCTGAAGAAAGAAAAACTATATATCAGCAACCACAACGGAGATTCAAGCGACTCAGGATTAGTCTCCCGCATATACCTTGCGGAATTACTGGGCACCAATCATTCAGCTTTTCAGCATGATTCTATGCGGGCCTTTCTGAGGCAGTTCGAAGATTCTCTACAAGGCCCGCTATTAGTCGAAGGGAAGACAAGGCGTGCGAAGCACCAGTCACAACGTGCCGCAACCTCCCAATCCGCTCATGCGTCTGTGACTAAAAAATCCCTTAAACAGTTCCTAACTATCCTAAAGTCTCTTGCCGCTGGGAATCAAATGCTCCCAGAAGTTATGCCGAACTTTGAATTCGAAATCAATGACCTTCTCAATGAGGCAAACCATAGATCCGATGGGCATACAAAAAAAATACCTCACTCAATTGGCATGCTCGCACTTGACAGGGCCATTGAATGGGTTATGGTTTTTGGCAAGCCAATAGTCAATGCCACCATTGAGTTAGTGAAAGCCTTCAACTCTCAAGAATTCATAGATAGCACCACCCCCCGCTATATGACCTTAGAGCGTCAAAAATTATTCGAACTAATAATAAAGCGCCATGAGACATCACCATTCAACGAACTTCCCGCACAGCAATTGTCAAGCGCATTAGGCATTACGAAATTAACGAGCTCATCACACAGATCCAATACAGCTGACAACATGACTTTTGCGGTAGCACTCGAATGTTTTGTTGCTGCCTGCGCGATTATCATTGGCCTAACCAAACCGATCCGAGTAACTGAGCTCGCAAAAATAAAGAGAAACGCTCTAGTCGCCAGAACCAACGGTGAAGGTGCTTTTTTAAACCATCCTTCTCTGAAAAAGGGATTGGAGAACCCACCCATCATCAGCCGTCCTATACCTTACATATCTTCGGTGGCCGTGGAGCTTCTCGCAGTTTTGGGTAACAACTTAAGCCTTATCTACAATGATACTTCTACGCACTCGAACGATCTGTTTTATTTCCCATCCTCTAAAGGTTTCAACCGTCCTGGTGGCCAAGAGGTGTCCGTCCGAATCGATAATGCGATCAGGTCTTTCTGCGACATCATTGAGATCCCAATAGATACGCATGGTCGACGTTGGTACATAAAAGTTCATGAGATGCGGAAGTTCTTTATTTTATCAATGTATAGACACGAGCGGTTCTTCACTGAAGATGCGCTACGACATCATGTCGGGCACGCTGATAGAAAACATTTAGATGACTATTTAAGTGGTGACATTCCAGACGAAGAATTTATTCAGTACACGGTTGAGTGCATTGAAGATAAACTCATTGATCTCGAACTAGGCCAAATCGATGAGAAGGATCACCAAGGGCTTTCAGCAGTATATAAACACGCCCTAGACACCCTAGAATGCAAATCAATAAAATCAACTAACCAATACAAATTTGATCAATTCGTTAGAGCACTCTTGAACCGTGATGAATTCTTAATTTCTACATACACGATACGCCTAACTACTTACGAATCCATAGTGATTGATACCGACATCGCCATAAAATTCGGAGATCTTCAAGATGAAAGCTTCGACAATTGAAAATATTCAAAAGCGCCATGAATGGTTAAATGGAGTGCTCAACGGGACGACCAGAGCTTCTCAATTGCAGCAGTCCAAGTTGACAGACATGAAATCATTTTGCGACCTAGAGATCTCTAACACTTTTCAGAAAATTAGTTATAACACGCTAAAAAAATTCTGCATCTCCAACCGGATACCAGGTGCTGATCCCAGTATTGAAAATCACTGGGAGCTTCTACTTTCACTTCGAGAAAAAATCTACACAACTTTCACTACAAAGACATCGACAGCTTACAAATCATCGAAACCAACAAGCAATGAGAAAATAAACGAGGCATTCAACCAAGCTCATCTAGCGGCATTAGCATACTTGGAGCTATTCCAATTCGTCAAAAAAACAACTGAGTCTGACGTATCACTTAGTGATGCAACAAGGCAGAACCTGTCTAACTTTCTATTTGAGTCAAGTCTGAAATTTGAAAGCGTCGCATCTTACACCCAGCACAACCCAAAACCTTGGAGTGTCATTCAAGGAGGCAAGGCAGATGCCTAAATTCCAACTCTATCATTCAAGGATGCGATTTATATTACCCTGGAGTGTTAGTTATTCAAGAAAAACTGGGGAAGCAATCGTAAAAAACCGAGTCACAGACAATAACGTCTACACCTTTTGGCCTAATGGGGCCCCTTGCCTATTAGTCAACTTGTGGCTCCAAAGCATCTCTTTGAACTCGACCGGCGCAAGTGCGGAGACCTTCGCCTCTCACATGAGCCACTTCATTCGAGATATTTACCACTTTAACATCCAGCTATTTGAAGTGAATGACCAGTATTTGCACGATTTCGCCGAGCGACTGAAGAAAGAGAAAAAATTAAAAAACAATACCTTGCACAGCGCGAGAAATCAGAATCATATCGCGTACACACTAAGGCGTGTTATTGATTTTTATTTCTGGTACCAAACCAACTACCGACTTAATTCTCAATCAAAATTGATTGGTGAATTGGGCACTGGTGCCATGGTGACAATAAAATGGAAAACAGATAGCCTGGGGCGGCCATACCTTTACCACCCAGCAATCCCAACCAAAGCACCTTTGGTGGGTGATAAAAAGCCGATGCCTGACGATTTCATAGGAAAACTCGCGGACACTGTTGAAACATTGAGAGGCAAGCCAAGAAGACCATTTGGTATTTCTAACGGCCCTAAGAGTGAGATTCTCAATGCAAAAAATGAGTATCTCTACAGTAGACGTAATATCACTTTAAAGCTCCAGGGCCTTACAGGCCTCAGACCTGATGAGCTTAACAATATACCTGTCGAGTTGAACTCCGACCCAGTTAAGACCAGAAAGCTAATAATACCTACATCGAAGCGTCGGAAAAAGCCCGCCCCTCTCAGGGAGTTCCCATTGACTCTAGAGGACGCGCTGGAAATATCCATATATCTCGATGATCGCCAAAAATTCGTAGAAACAATTGGCGCCAAAAGAGAAACGGCAACGAATTTCCTGTTGAGCCAGAGCGGAACTTCCATTGAGACACGTTCCATCGCCAGGGACTTTAGAAGACTCTGCGAGCTTTCAGGCTTAGAGAGCGTTCAAGTATGCCTATCCATGTTCAGACACCGATTTATTACTACTCAAATCGCATATGAAATAAATAAGGAGCTCAAACGCGACATTGCTCAAAAGGATCTATGGCTAGAGGCAGTACAAAGAAAAATATTGTCCCGCGTAGCTAAGCTTACTGGCCACCTAGACCCAATGTCGCTGAAACACTATTTCAGCGAAGCCTTTGCGATTGCTGTGACGAAATTCTCAAAACCGGGCCAAAATGAAGTTGAGGCACTTATAACAAAACTTGAAACGGATCTATATGATATTATCAACAATTCCGACCTTACACTAAACCTTGATCTTGCGCGCAAGATAGCTTCACTCGAAAAAGCAGTAGGTCAACTTAAGAAATTGCAAATTCAAAACTCGAGCAAGTCTTAAACTCATTGCTTTCAACAGCGGGATTTCATGCAAAAATTGAGAGCCGGATGCAGCCTACGCATTAAGGGATACTTACGAGCATCGCAGAACGAAGGTAAAGATTTCCAATCAGGAGCCCTTGAATTCAAGTGGCACTCTCCGGCGCTTCAACTTTTTCCGTTCATTTTCAACATAGGCACTTTCTCTTGCAGTGCGTTCTCTCTTGTCTATTGACCTTAGAGCTCTCAGCAACTTTCCGCGTTTCTTATTAAACTCAACTCTTTTGCGCAGCTCTACAGACATTGCCGACGTTGGCCATGACATCAGTGCGGATTCATCCAGAAATACAGCTCCCGCGACCATGCCCTCAACCCACAGGTTGTCAATATAATCGTCCACTGAACGGCAGGAAAGTGCGAATTCATAGGTCTCATATCCCAAGCAGTTCGCCACCATCCGATACGCCAACATTTGCCTTAGCTTGCCGCCAGAGGCTGCTACAAGTTTAATTAATTTCTTCCCCTGGTACTTCAACTGACCAACAGTCATCCCCTTGGTGGTGCTGAGTAAGATCAATACATCTGCCACTTTGTCATCTCTCAGCAGATAGCAGTCATCTTGAGCCCAGTTCGAAACATTATTTGCATTCAGAAACGCTTTGAAATGATCCCCTAAATTCGCCATTGCCACTTTAGCTGTTAGCTGCTTATCTACCGGTTGCGGAGCATACAAAACATAGTCCATGCCAATCACCAATTCCCCGAGAGATTTCGCCAGCCTAGTCAAACAAAAACCTTTTCGCAACCCCCTTTTTTTTCAGCCGTCAATAAGTAGTTAAAGTTTTGACTATATATTGTCAGCAGCATCTGCCAGTGCCATACCAGGTCTCGATAACTTCATAAAAATCATATACTTTATGAGATGCTTGGCCACCTTTCAGATCATTTTTCTGCCCACACATCACGACCGCGAGCGTAGAAACCATGCAAGTTTTACATAGGCTATGGAGACGGCTGTTCAGAGACCAACGCTCGGTTTGGGACGTCAAGCGAGAGCAGGCGTTTATCGAGGCGGTGAATGGCCTGAAAAATTACACAGTAACGGATCGTGGTGGCGTCTCGATGGATCCTGAGGAGATCAGGGACTACGTCATCGCTCGCCGGCAAGAACTCAGCGACTTGGTAGATCCAAAGCATCGTGAGAAGCCTGCACTGGACATCTCAGGCCTCGCAAGAGGGACGTGCATTGAGGTGATCGCCTGGCGACCTCTGAGCAACCAGGTCGCCATCCGGTACGTGTGCCTGCAGACGATTGATGGTCGCGGATTCTGCGTTGCGTCCGCCCGCTATTTCTCCGCTGAGGATTCGGCAGGCCCAATACATGACGAGGAACCTCGGATCGCTCATCGGCTGGCAGGAGTGGCTAGCGAGCGGCCTCTCGAGTGGCACTCCACCCTTGCGGCAGCGCTAGAAGCGCACGAGTCGGCAACCTGAGCTGTCTCGGTACGGTCGGCCATTTGATGCTCTACCTCAGCATCAGCAAGTGCCCTCAAGTGGGAGCTCCACAGCCTACTAGCCGTAACGGTATGCGCGTAACATACTGATATTTCGTCGGTTTTTTTGGAAAACCGCCCTCCTCACCTTGACCGTTTCCGCCCTGCCGTCTTCATTCCCCATATCACAAGGAGGAACGTGCATGTCGACGCCAGTTATTTTCCACGCCGAATGCGAGCCGGTGACCGAGGGCGGCGGGCCGGGCTACATCATTTACAGCTGCCTGCAGTGGCAAGACCCAAATCTCCGCTTGATGGCCCAAGCTGCCAAGCAGACGTTTTGCGTGATGCACGGCGACTACCTGGATCATCGCTTCATCACAGCCCTAGAGCGCGCTTATCTCCGAGGAGCATTGGCTCCGGTGAAGCTGATCGCTATCCATGAGCAGGTTCTGGATATCTTTCTGGACAGCAAGGTATCTAGCAGTAGCCTCCCGGCCATCGAGGCAATTTGGGAATTCGATACCCACCTTTATTCGGGTCGGCATTACACCGTAGCTTTCGCGAGCGAAGACGAGATCTACTCAGGTAGTTCTGACTACCCATTCTGGCCTGTGGTCAAAGAGATCATGGAGTCAACCACTCTGGGCATCAGTCCGTATGAGCTCCCCTGCTATGACGAAAATGACCTGGAAGACTACACCGACGACAGCCTGAGCTTTCTCCCTTCTATCGATGAGGGACAGCCATGATCTACTCCAGATTCCTGTATACCGAGTTCGAGCAGCCTCATAACGATGACGGTGAAGGTGGATTTACGATCTTCAGCACCCCGCAATCATTGGGTGCCTACGCAACGGACGAACAGCGTGTAGGCTTTCTTAACTTCGCTGTCTTGTGGGATGGAGAACCTGATACCAGAGTCATCTATCTGGCCGAGCAAGCAATCGTCCGTGACGTTATGACGCCAGTCAGGCTTCTTCATGCGCATGAGGGTACGCTCACCGTCGTCTATGACTCTGAATGCGAAGATCTCGACTATGATGCGCTCAAGACGGCATGGGAAGACATCGGTTCTGGCGTACAGCTGGAATGTTGGACTGTTGAAGTGATCGAAGAATGTGTAGTAGGCCACTTGCTCTTCGGTGGGCGGCTGTTCCGCAAATACGCTCCCGAAATTATGGCTAGTGGTAATTTGGGAATGTCGTTTTACACCGAAGAAGATTTCTTGTTTGCGGATGACTGGTCAGAGGATGAAATGTTTGGCTCTGGGCAGCAGCAGGATTCCGACGATGAACCACCACCAAACATGAAACTCTTTTAGGTAGGCCAGTGCTGTAAGGGCGTCCTGGGTAATATGGCGCGCCCTTCGGGCCGGCTGTCGTGAACCAAGCCGCTCGCCGCATGGCGGCGTCTTGGCCCTCACGGGCTACCATCCTCGCGCCTCCGCCTTCCTGGCTGCGCGCTCCGCTTGCCAGTGCTGGGCAGTTCGAAATGTCTAAGCCTATCACTACTCCTACAATAGATCGGTGGCCAGCGAACTGGGGCAAAACATACGAGGAGGCAGGCGCGCGCTTGCGCTAGATTGCCTAGCAATGGTCGTTGTAACGTATTTTCTGGAATGTAACATTGACAACGTTACATTCCAGAAACCGCGTTACATAGCTAGGTTCACGAGAGGGAAGTCATGACCTGTATTCTGGTTGCTCATCTGGGCAATGAAGTGATTATCGCAGCTGACAAGCGTGTCACTCATATCGCTGAGGACGGCGTGAAAACACCTTGCGGTGACACCGAGGAAAAAATTGTAAGAACCGAGGTTGGCGTCATCACGGGCGTTGGTTCACTGGCGATGCTGGAGCCTGTCAAATCGCTTGTTAGAGACCACGGTTTCAATAGCCCTGATGACGTGCTGGATTTGATCCTGCGTGTGCGCGACTCGTTTTCAGAGATCCACGCCGACAACCCTCGCCTGCACGCCGATCTAGCAGAGACGTCCTGTATGTTCACGTACCCGACGCTGGTGAATGATCAAGCGGTTACTCGGTTCGTCTACTTCCACCAGCAGCACGGAGCTGAATCGTTGAGGCGATTGGATGCGGGCAGGGTAATGTGCTTCCCCGGTGGCTTCTCCCTGGAACAGACGCAAGGACTGCAGGTCAAGCTTCAGGATGCGGTGACCGAATCTCTGAAGTCCCGCCCTCCCGAACAGGCCAGGCAGTTGGTGATCTCGCGCATGCTCACATTGATGAGTGAGATCTCCAATACAAGCGAAACTGTCTCACACACATGTGACATCGCTCTTGTTGACGGTAGACAGGTGTACGTTTCCATGTCGGCCTCGGCTGGCGTTGAGGCGCTTTCGTTTGTTCCGATGGCCCACCTACCAAGCTGTTGAGCTGGTCTGTGAGAACTTCCCTCTTAAAGAAATGGCAGATCACCGCTACTCATAAGGATCCCTTTTGGGGACATTAGCCCATCAAAACGCCATTAATGATCCATTTTGGGAACATTAAGTGGGACGTTGTGCCTTCGCCCAAATGCGGAAGTGCTGCGCAGCTAGACCGCCGGCAATCAGACTATAAATTCGACTGTCGCCGGGGAGGCTGCGGATTCCACGCCATCCGGCCACCCAGTCCGCTCTCATCTGGCCAGGCATTCCACGGCCATCTGGCCACCTGTTCCACGGCCATCCGGCCGGGCAGTCGGAGCGCAGCGACGCAGGGGGGGCATT
>NZ_LQXW01000042.1:0-21836 GCF_001586765.1 Pseudomonas sp. ABFPK
CCCGGTTGAGTGGCCGGATGACCGTGGAATCAGTGGTCGGATACGCGTGGAATGGGTGGCCGGATCACCGTGGAATCGGTGGTCAGATGCTTATGGAATGGGTGGCCAGATGACCGTGGAATCCGCAGACAGCCTGCAGCTGTTCTCCCCGGCGGAGTATTCAGCACTACCGGGGATGGTGTTTCCCGGTGATCCCAAGAGTTATCCGCTGCGAGACGACGTGGTGCAGTACCTGGAGTCATACGCCGCCGAGTTTCAGATGCCTTTTGAGGGCGGTACCCGAGTGCTGGATGTCGTGCAGAAGGACAAGGCATTTGAGGTCCGCGCCGCCAACGGATCGACCTTCACGGCGCGTGCGGTGGTCGTGGCATCGGGGGGCTTCAGCCGTCCGTACATGCCTGACATTCCTGGCATGGAAAGCTTTTCAGGGATCTGTCTGCACAGCTCGGCGTATCGAACGCCTGAGGCCTTTGCTGGCCAGCGTGTCGTCGTGGTCGGCGCGGCGAACTCGGCTGTTCAAATTGCCTATGAGCTTGCCGGCGTTGCGCAGGTAGTGCTGGCGACCCGCGAGAGGATCCGATTTTTCCCGCAGCGGATCCTGGGGCTCGACTTTCATGCCTGGCTGAAACTCACCCGGTTGGAGCACACGCGGTGGCTGAGTGACCAGAGCACGCCTGTGCTGGACACCGGCAAATACCGGAAGGCCCTGGACACCGGACGACTCCAGCGCAAAGCGATGTTCCAGGAGGCGCTGTCTGAGGGGGTGGTCTGGCCAGACGGAAGCACCACCCTGGTTGATGCGCTGATCTTCGCCACCGGTTTCCGGCCAAACCTCGATTTTCTGACACAACTCCCAGTCGAAGGCCGGAGTGGACGTGTGCTACAGCGCAATGGAGTGGCAAGTCTGGTGCCTGGTTTGTACTTCGTCGGCTTACCCAAACAAAGGAACTTTGCCTCTGCAACGATCAGAGGCGTGGGTAATGACGCCGATTACCTGGCACCTCGAATGCTTCATCACTTGAGCAGTCATTTGCACTGCAATTGACCAGCTTACTGTTTCGTATGCATCGGTGTAAGGCTAGATATACCGGCATTCGATTTGCGCCGATTCACATTTCCCGAAAGAAATTGCGGCTCCTTGAGACTTAGAGTGCGGAGGTGCTAATCAGACCGATCGATACTCGACCGTCAGATGGCTGACTTCGTGAACCGGTTTGAGGCGTTCACGTATGCTGTCAGCGTCTGCAGTGACTTCGCCAAGAACGCTGACGATTGCCGCATGAGCTTGCGGTCCGACCCGCCAGACGTGCAGGTCTGTAATAGTGGCATCCCCTGGCTTCTCAACCAATTCGCGGATTTCCTCGGCGACATGCACGTCTGTCTGATCCAGCAGCACGCCTGCGGTCACCCTCATTAATGTCCACGCCCAACGTCCGATGACGATGGCACCTACGATACCCATGGCTGGGTCCAGCCACACCCAACCGAGATATCGACCGGCGAGCAATGCGACAATAGCTAGCACCGAAGTTAGCGCGTCTGCAATGACGTGGACATAGGCCGACTTCAGGTTGTTGTCATTCCCGTGATGAACATGGTCATGATCAGTATGATCGTGACTATGGCTGTGCCCGTGACCCAGTAACAGGGCACTGACAATATTTACGATCAAACCGACAATCGCGATTAGCGTAGCGGTGACGAACTGAACGTCTGTTGGCTGCAAGAGGCGCACGAAAGACTCAACGCCTATTCCCAAAGCGACCATGCCAAGAATCAGTGCCGACGCAAATCCACCCAGGTCTCCCACCTTCCCGGTACCGAAACTGTATCGTTGGCTGGAAGCGTGGCGTTTTGCATATCTGTATGCCGCCGCCGCGATGCCCAGTGCTCCGGCATGGGTTGCCATGTGAAAGCCATCGGCCAATAACGCCATCGAACCCGTGATATAGCCAGCGGTAATCTCGCCAACCATCATTACAACGGTCAGTGCCACGACCCAAAGCGTGCGCTTGGCATTTTCATCGTGCGCTGAGCCAAGGAACATGTGGTCGTGTGTGTGGTTGATGTTGGTGCTGCTCATGACTGAATACCTGGACGCGTTCACTTGGAGTATCGGCGAATGGCTTCAAGAAGCTCTTCGACACCCTTGTTACGCTCTTCTTCGCTAAGCGCAGGGTTAGCAACATGCTCCCGCGCATGGTCCTCGATGATTTCCTCCATTAAGCCGTTGATGGCTCCGCGAGTGGCGGCAACAAGGTGTAAAGTTTTGGCGCAATCGAGATCCGATTCCAATGCCCGTTCCACGGCTTGGATTTGACCGGCGATACGCTTTACGCGCTTGAGAAGATCGTCTTTATTTGCTGCGATATGACCCACGAGATACCCCCCCCTACCTATGCATCACGCATGATAGGCATAGCCCCTATACCTATGCAAGACAAATGGCCAACGGGATCAACTCCGGCTCCCTTTTGGAGATCGGCCTCAACTGTGCGGGGCAGGTGAGGGTCAGGGGTGTTGGTTCGCGGGAAAGACTCGTTCAACAATCGCGCAATCCAACCAGTGTCCTTCAAGGCGGGCGTGTTTTTCGTAGACTCCAACTATCCGAAAACCACAGGACTGGCAGAGCGCGAGACTCGCCACGTTGGAGGTGAAAATACGGGATAGGACTTTCCAGAATCCGCGTGCCTCGGCTTCGCTCAACAATGCGGACAGCAGCGTCTTGCCGATGCCGCGTCCTCGGATATCACGGCGTAGGTAGATCGAAAAGTCGGCGATGCCAGCGTAGCACGAACGCGCGCGGTAGCTGCTCAGGCTAGCCCACGCCACTACCGCGCCGTCGATCTCGACGACCAGCACCGGATAGTGAGGCATCTCGGCAATCCAGGGCTGCACATCCATGGAGGTGCGCGGCTGGGTCTCGAACGTAGAGCTACGGTCTTCGATCCCTTGGTTGTAGATCTCGGCAATGGCCTGAATATCACCGAGTTGAGCGTGGCGGATGTGCATCTGGCTTCCTTTTCGATTGGTGCGTACAACGAGCTGGATTGGCGGCCAATTGCTCGGCCTCATTCCCACCAACTACTTGTTTGCACTGCTCGCCGTAATCCTCCTGATCCCCTCAGTGAAGGTATGGCGGCATTGCTGAGCCCGAGTATTGAGGCACCTCTGGTTGGCTAGCTCTGGATCTGTAAACTGTGGGCTCGAAAAACCTCGTTTGTGACTTTTCTGATCTCGTACTGAGTGGGAAAGTCAGCCATTTTCAACGAGATGCCGCCTTTGTTTACAGATTTAGTCGGCATAAGAGGCGTTAACCACTGACCAGATGAAGGATTACTTCCTCGCAGCATTCGTGACCTTGATAACTGTAGCTGCACCACTACAAGCAATCGGAGTTGCCTTGTCCGTTGCGCTGAACAAGAAAGGGCGAGTTTCTCGTTTTAATGCGCTGCGAGCTCTTGCAAGAAAATAGGGAGAGGATTGCCCGTCTACGAGCAGCACCCCACAAGGCGTTGAAGTGCGTTACCTGCAGGCATATCTGCAGCAGTCGGCGCAGTACGACCCGGCGCGTTTCGCCGGCGCGGCGGAAGCCGTCCTGGTCTATGTCGCTGACCTTGAGGCGCATACCCCGGTTTATCAGCCGCAGGCCTTCCGGGGCTTTGTCCATGGCCTGTGGGCCGTGGGGCTGATCGACCTGGAGGTGCTGGATCGGGTCGACCAGTATCAGCTGGAAGATCCCGCACTCAACCCCAGAAGCTGAACGAGGGGAGTATGGCAGGTTACCTCCCCACCTTCGTTCCGGCCCGACATCCAGGTGAAGCGAAGGTCGGCTTGAACCAGCGCCGGTGACTCCTTACCCTCAGTGGCGACATTTCCTACAGCTGTTGTTGAAATAGCTGATCGACTACGGCCGCCATTGCCAGGGAAAGTTAAGTTTTTCCTGAGCAATGGACCAGAAAATGCCAACACTCCCCACCACCGTATTGAAATTGCCGTTCCACGTTCATTTTGATCAACACACCGTCGATGCCGTTAATCGCTACCGCGCTGCCCGCGCGGAACACCTGAGACAAGGGCACGGCGAATCAATGAGCAGTGCTGAACTGTTTGTCGCCTACCAGTGGGCCGCCTTTGACTTGGCCACCGCGCTGGATGCATTGCTGGAGAAGCACGCCAGGTGATGCTCCCCATGCCCTTGGGATCTGACGGCTCCCAAGAGCTTCAGATAGGCCTGTCGCGCCTCTGAGCGAAAACGTCAGGCGGTTGTCAGTCCGAAGGATTCCCCAAGGCGATCGATGATCGTTGCCATATTGGTTTTGAGGTTGAGCTGCTTGAAATCGACGTCTTCAGCAGGCAACAGTTCAAGGAAGAGTTTCATGTCGGCCATGATGCTTTCCGGCAGCTCAGTGACCTCGCCATCCAGCAAACCGGTCAGCGCCAGGACGTCGTTTCGATGCTTTCGGATGTGCTTGCTTTCGACCTGCTCCCCGTTCTTCTTCCGCTCAGACAGGTCAAGCCATGCTTTGACCTTGAACGGGATCAGGCGGTCAGCGCCGATGTAGGACAACTCACCATTCTCCAAGCGGCCGGTTAAAAGCAGGCGGTAGTAAGCATCATCGAGGAGTATCGCCGACAAGCTGGAGACCGTTTCGTCCGTAGGGATCGGGATCAGTGTTGCGTTCTCTTCGTGGTCTAGACCGTCCGGCGCCCGCGAGAAAAGTTCGATCTGGGCCGGATAGGCCTCATCCGTGGGCTTATCGAAGCGATAGAAACAGGGTTTTTCGCCGCCTTTCAGCCTGATCTGGTAACCACCCGCGTCTATGAACGACCAGAAATGCGCGACGAATCCGGCATCCAGCGCTTCGACCACCAAAACGATGTCCAGGTCTTTAGTAGCCCTGAAGCTATCGCCCGCATCCTCCATTGCCAGAGCGGAGGCCACGCCACCGATCAGTACGTAGCGATCACGGAAGTCGCGGAAGTGGTGTCCGAACAGTTCTAGGCCTCTCACGCTAGCCATGTAACCTTCTCCTTGAGTTCATCCAACGCAATCTGAATGCGTTCGTCGGGGTTGTCTTCCAAGCTCAGAAGCAACGAAGCTTCGTCGGCGATATGGTGTCTTTCGTAGAGTGACGGATACGCCCAGATCTCAACGCACTCTTCAATGGTGTCCACCGACTCGGCAATCTTGAACGCTTGAAGCGCCAGCATGTCGGTGAACACTTTTTTCGTCATCCCCCACACCGCTTGCTTCGGCTCCGCAAGCATCGTGTATTGGGCGAGAGCAGTTTCTCCGGCCAGGAAGACACCGGGTGCCGACCGGATAGCATTGCGAGTAATGCCAATTTTCTTTCTGACGGGCGACCGCAGGTATTGCTTGGCCTTGCTGAAGACTTCTGCAGGTGATGCGTTGAAGGCGTAGGTACTCCACTGCAGCTCGCTTTTCGCAGGGGCTATCAACGATAGCGATGTCAGCTGATCGACTGCCCTGGATAAGGTCATTCGGCTGTAGTTGAGGTCGCCCATCAGAGCGTTTGTGGTGAATAGCGTGTCTTCGGTGTTACCACCATAGAGGCAGGAGAGCAGCATTGCCTGAGCGGCTGGTAGGAGGGCCGCGACCTCACCCTGTTCTCGTCGCTGACGAAAGTTCTCTCTCAGGTCCAGCGCCAACTCCGGGATGAACATCTGGAAGCCAGGTTGGATAAAGTTGACCTGATGCGTGATCAGACTCCGACGGTCCTGGGTCGTCAGGGACCTGCAAACGTAGGTGATGATCCGATTGGAAGCTTTACGCACCAGGTCGACGTGCTTTTGCAGCTTTACGATGCCTGGATAATCTTTCTCATCCCGAGGGACCAACAGGACCAAGGCGACAACCGCGTTGCTCGCCAGCGGAATGGTCAACTCGAACATTTTGTAGCTGTCACGGATGTTGAAAGACACCTTGAATCCCACCGGTTCAAGGTGCGCTGACACACCGAGGACAGCCTCGATGTAGGTCTTCGCGTCGTCCTGTAGATTCGACATATCCCCGGCACCTTGTAACTCTGTTTTTTTCACTGTAACTCACCGTAGGTTACACGTCAAAAAAGTATGTTACAGCCTAGGAAATACTGGGGTCTCAGATGGGT
The DNA here is from genome assembly GCF_001586765.1 of Pseudomonas sp. ABFPK. Classification (NCBI taxonomy): domain Bacteria; kingdom Pseudomonadati; phylum Pseudomonadota; class Gammaproteobacteria; order Pseudomonadales; family Pseudomonadaceae; genus Pseudomonas; species Pseudomonas sp. ABFPK. The sequence continues at coordinate 6,135 of NZ_LQXW01000042.1, forward strand.
TACGACATTATCCAGAAAAATTGGGAAGCCACATTGCCTTGCACTTCCGAAGGCTCGTGAGACTGTCATCTCACAGCGTAAAGAACCCTAGCAATGTGCTCAACACGAGCAAGGCTCTCAAGCCCAAACCGACAGGAGACTTCCCCATGATTCTCACCAACGAACGCCGCAAAGATGCAGAGGACGTGGGCGTACTGCTTCACGCCATCTTCAGCCACGCGGAGGCCAATGCCGAACATCTCGACCGCACCCTCGTGGCCGTGGGGTACGCCACACTGCTGAAGCTGGCCGAGAGCGCAGCGGAACAAGTCGCTTTTCTGCATGACGACTCGGTCGAGGAGTGGGATGGTGCTATCTGGTACGAGCGTTTGGCCGATGTAGGCAGCGACAGCCTCGCCGCCGGGCTGTTTGCCTCAGACCATCCGGATGTGCGCGCAGTTGTAGTGAAATGGCTGCTCTCCTTTGGTCCCGTAGAGTTCTCCCATGCCGGCAAACGCTGGTCGTTCGATGCTGATGAGCTGGCGGAGTGGGAAGGAGAAGAGGAAGGCTTCCATTTCCGTGCCTACCACGAGCTTGCCGAACCGACCATTGAAGCTGTGTCCCGTTTCATCGACCGGCTGTAACATACCACCGCCCCAGCCCGCGTGGGCTTCACGGAATTTCAGAGCCATGTCCAACCTGCCTCACATCAAGAAGCCCTGCCGAGACTGCCCGTTTCGCAAGGACTCTTTGCGGGGTTGGTTGGGCAAGGATCGGATCATCGAAATTCTCGCTGCCGACTCGTTCGTCTGCGACAAGAAGACGGACATGCAGTGCGCTGGGCACATGCTCATCAATGGCCAGGAAAACGCATTTGTGCGAACGGCTGAGCGACTTCGCATCCCGCTAGACCTTTCCGGGGACGAGCAGGTTTTCGAGAGCAAAGTCGCCTGCATCGAGCACCATTCTCGCGAGAAGTAACCGGCCCACGTCTGAATGGTCACCCCGTGTACCAGAAGGCGTACGGTTGCCGGCAGCGATCGACTTTGACTTCTTCTCTGAACACGCTGCCCTCGCCTGGCTATTCGCCCCAATGACGGTATCCATTTGCCCCTTGCGCTTTCGCGCAATGGAGGAAGATTCCTGGAAGTCGACATTCGAACGGCTTTGAAGGGAACGCAATGACTACTGAATCTGAAATTAACACCATCCTCGCAGCGCCGGCGTCGAGTCAATGGCTCAAGCAGGCGCTTGAGTCGGCCCTGGACCGCGATTGTGCTGATGCAGCCAGAGACGCAAAAACACTGCATCACCTGCTTGAGCGCCGCGCCCTGGCAAATCTCTGCCTCGACCGGGAGGCACAGGATCATCAAACATCACCGACCGTGCCTGAGCTGGCGAGCGAGTTAAGCGGAGTTCAGGCTGTCTTGCTGACGTTGGGCTTCACGTTGCTTGCTGCTTGCGTATGTGGCGCTATCGCCTGGATGTGCGTGTGGTTCGGCTTAATCCACCTGAAATGGGTGTACCGCCTCGCAGCAGCGGGGGGCGTTCTTACCGCTGCCGCAAGCCTCTTCACCTTCTATCACGACTACCGGGCCGAACGTGATCGCTACCTGGCTCGTGAAATGACGAGAGAGCCACGGAGGACACCATGAGCTCATTCGATCCGGCGCCCTGCCCCAGGCAAACCCGTCGTCAATTCAGCCCGCCCGGCGCTCAACGGCAGTACATTCCGGGGTAAGCAGGGGAAAGATATGGCCAGGAATACTGGCAGTGCTCGCTGCTCCCACTGCGGCGCGGAGTATCGCCTGTTCTCGATCTTCAATCGCGACATGCAGGGGCTTTGCAAGGCTTGGCGTGGTAGGCATGAGCGTGCGTGCGCTGCGAAGACACCGGCCCAGCGACGGTCATGGGCGAAACGGTTTGAGGGCATGGATCGGACCGAGAGCAGCATCACAGTCGATCTTGAGCATCCCGGTTTTCTTGACTTCCAGTAGTAGGGATGACCCGCGGCCCCCGCGGTGCCGCATCTGCCGAAGTTGAACCGAGGGCGAGCCCCGCCCCCCCACGAACACGGAGAAGCGCTTCGTATGGAACTGAAACTCGGTACCTGGGCCTGTGCGGCCCTCTTACTGCTGGGCTTGTCGAGCCAGACACTGGCAGATTCAAAAACTCCCGCCGAGACTGTTGAAACCATTTACATCGGTGGGGCCCTGGGGAAGACGATCATAAAAGCGTGTATCGGCGATCAGCTGTACCTGATTACACGGCAATCGAATGGCCCATCAGGAATCACCCCCTCGCTGCATGAAGGCAAGCCTGAACGTTGCCAAGTGAAGGCTGCTGAGCCGGTGCCGAAAAGCAGGTAATCCAACCCTGCACGCCATGCGTGGCCATCGCCGCTACCCTAAGGCCGTGCAAAGTACCGCGTCCTCCTTGGAGGCGCTGAGCTACATCCCGAACCACGATAGAGCTATAGAGAATGAAACAGAACGGCAAATATGGGGCGTGCACCGGGCTTGGCAAACGCTCCAATCCCATACATAGCGAGACTTGCACTGGCCGCAGCAAAAGAGTCGGCGGTCCGAGTGGGGATCGCGTGCCACGGGTGCTTGTGTTGCTGTTGCTGTCCTTAGTGGTCGTCAGGGTCATAGTCGGCAGCGCCACATTCGAGCACATCTGGCTTGGCCTTTCAGCGGCGCTTTTCGGCGGACTGATAATGATGAACGTGAGGATCCTCGTCCGCTGGATCTGCTTTGGTGAGGCCCATGTTCGGGCATGGCTAGCTCAGTCAAGCGGGCGCGGGCATGCCGTACTCTTTGCTACAGGAGCTCTGATCGCAGTGGGCGTCTACTACCACTTCTGACTGATTCGAAGAGCCTTCGCCGACAGTACTTACCTTACGGCATGTGACCAGTTTCTCCGATGGCGTTCGACGTCTGGGCCTTGGGAATGGCAGCGGTAGGTGTGGCTGCCTAGCCTGGCACCTCGTGTGCTCCCTGCGACACACAAACAGATAGCGGGCCGACAGTACTAGGGGCTCAATGCGGCGCGTCACGGTGCAGTCAGAACTGGGTCGTTCAACTGTCAGGTGTGAAACGCAGTCGTCAGGGACAAAGGCGGGCTTTCTCATACGCCTGATAGTGGGCCTCAAGAAAGAGGATTCGAGGCTTGGGGCTGAGAGCGAAAAGGCGCTTCCCATGATAGGCCTGGTACCCGGCATCGTTCACTGAGCTTGCCACCTCGACAGTGAGTGAACGCGGATTGATCGTCACCAGGTGCGCGTCGAACAGCCGGTGCAGGTCGACTCTGAGCAGCAGGCCGTTGGTGACGTCGTTCGTTTGATCCCCGCGATAGGGAATGATGTGAGCCGCCTCGAGCAGGGTGTCGACCGTGCACCCGGTGATGCAGCACTCCGCACCGTATCGCTCCAGCATCGCTGTCCGAAAATTCCCCTGCCCAGGCCGGATAACTGCGACCTGGGAGCGCACAGCCCTCCGATCAACCGTGAGTAAGGCCAGCTCCGCTGCAGGAGCAGCTGCAGGCGCTTGCGCCTGAACCTCCGAAGGCAGGACATCCTCCAATTCAAGAACCAACTCGTGCTGGAGCATCCGGCGGTAGCTGGGTTTCTCAGGTGCCTCTGCGGTCAGCGATCGGAGTATCGCCAATGTCTCGGCCGCGGCTTCCAACGATGCGAAACTTTCCGGCCGGTTGTCCCAGGCCTTTCTGAGTTCATCCACGGTGAGCTCGCTCACGGCCGCCAGCGTGAGCCCTGCTGCGTCGCTGTTCGCCGCGTCAGGGACATGCACCGGCGCCACTGTTGCTTCTTCCTGATCCGTCAGCTCTTCCTGGTCCGCGACCGCGAAGATGGCCACGACCTCTGGATGACTAATGTAGGCGCTGGCGCCGGCGTAATATTCGTCAATGCCCTCCAGCACCCTGACCAGCGCATACATCTCCGCCGCCGCTTCCTTCGATCCGCAGCTTTGCGAGCGGCACGCCCACGCCTGCACCAGGTCATCAGTGGTGAATTCAAGAAGGTCTTCGACCTGGAGGGCGTACAGATGCCACGGTGGATCATCGTCAAGGGCGGCGGAGAACTTGCCGGCTGAATACGGCGCCAAATGATGAGAAATCGAAATGCCATCGACGGTTACCAAGCCATCGCGGTCTTCAGCCATATAGGTGATGAACTCGTGAACGTGCCGATACCAACTACGGTACCCGACCAACGTAGTGCGCGAATTACCCGGTTTGGATATTTTTCGGCCGGGCTTGGCCCGTGGCCGGCTGGCCGGTGTTCTCACGGTGGTCCGTCACTCATGTAATGGCAGCCCAAAGTATACCGTAACGCACCACCAGATTTTGTCAGCACGGAGGCCTCAAACCAACGCTCAGGACCAGGCACACTCAAGGCGCTTGAGCTAGCGCAAAGTTTCGTAACCACTCTCGGATTGCCAGGTGCACTACAAGGTCTCCTCGGGTACGCTCGTCACCCTGGAAAGTTGCCCTCTACCCCATCGTCCCACTCAAGAAACCGTGGCCGAGGTCGTAAAAGGAATTTAACTCACACGGACGCTGAACCGAGGATCCCTAATGGCGAGCTTTACCCCAGGTCGTGAATACCACTTTACCCTCTCCGACGGGCGCAACCTTGTCCTTCGCTTTGTTGGCCTTGGGCAGCACATGCGCCCAATATGGCAGGACGTTGCAACCGGCACCGAGATCGAGCTTCCTCCCTACCGCAGTTTCAGACCGGTCTAGCAACCAGGCGCGTCGGAATCTCCAGGCGCCGGAGGTGGGTTGCGCTTTCAGCGGTCCGTGCGAGGCTTCCCCTTGATTGTGACCAAGGGAAAATCGCGATGCTGACTTACAAAAGCGCCATGTCCACCTACCGAGCACTGCTCGAGCAAAACCCAGGTAAAGCGCTGCGCCTCGACAAAGAGGACGGCGGCGAGGCCGTGGCGATCATCGACGGCGACTTGTGCTGCCTGCCGCTCAATCCCGACAACACTGTTGATCCCAACAAGGTCACTGACCTTATGCAAGAGGCATGGTGCGACGGCGGCTGGCACGGGGCTCACGCCGAAACACAGGATGCCATCGACAACCCGATCTTCATCGACATCAGCACCGTGATCTGGGGCGGTTCGGACAGCTGATACCTACCACGGTGAAGATACCATTCAGTGGCCAGGCATCCACTTGCGAAGGCCGGCAGTCCAAACGTGCTTTCAACACCCACTCCGAGGTAAACAATGCCCTTACGTTCACAACAAGCCTGGTGCCTCGTTGTCGCAATCTGCACCGTGGTGTTCTACATTTTGCTGTCTGCCTATACCGCAGACTTGGCGAACCCCCGGCCCATTTTTTGGGGCATTCTTCTTAGCTACGGTTACCGCGTGTATTCCTCCGTGCGCTATGACCTTCACGCGCAGTCAGCCAAGGAAGTGGGCCTACTTTCAATTGCAGCAATGACTGCTGTAGCCCTGGCGATGTTTCTTCGTCCGCTGGCACTCCAAGCGGTGTTTGCCTTCGAACGCGACCCTGAAGCGACAGAGGTCGTCGCTGCGTTCAAGGAGTACTTCGTGGTCGTGCACAACCCTGTATTTGGTATCCCTGCCTTTTTCATCGGGTTCTACATGGCAACGATCAGAGTACTGCGCATGCTTGGGAAGCGATTACCGATTCTCGCCTTCCCGCGAAGTACCTTTGAGATGTATGGGGCCTACTATGCGGCGGCTCATCCGCTGTTATCAGACGAGGCTCAAGACGCCATTCACTCCCGCGCCAGGCGCATCCTGGCGCAGACCGAAGGCTTCTACAAAGGCCCGTCCCCAAACAAGCTCCTCTAGACTGCCGGAAGCCGGCGTTGCGGTTTCAGGAGTGCATGGCAGCCTGTGCTCGCAGCGGCATTTGCAAGTAGCTGCTGCAGCGGTACTTGGCTTTGATTCTGAAGGGTACGAACCATGGCAAACATGAAATGGGTCCGCAAAAACTATGGCGTGCCGGCCAAACGCGGCATGCGGGTCCTGTACACCGGCTGCGGCAAGCGGGAGTACGGTACGATCCGCAGCGCTGCGAGCGGTGGCCACCTCAACATTCAGCTCGACGGTGTGCGCCACACCATGCCGTTTCACCCAACCTGGGAGCTGCACTATCAGCCTGACGAGCTCGCCCAAGCTGCGGGGGCGGGGACGCCGACATGACCGGCCGCACCCTGTTCACTGCAACCGAGGGTGGTGATCAACTGCGCATCGAGTTGCACAATCGAAGCCACTTGCCGTTCACTCTTACCTGCAGCACGCGCCATAACGGCAGCCCCGCCTGGCTGGAATTGCCCCGACGCTACGCCAGCGCTCGCGGTGCCAAACTGGCCGCTACCAGCATCATTGGCAGCGGAATCAACTGGCACGCAGTACCTGCGCAACCAGCAATAGGAGAAGGGAAATGAGGATTCTTGGACGGCCAGTGGATTGGTAGCACTGAAATCTGATTACTGGGAAAACCTGCAGATTCGGCAAGCTTATGCCGAATCCGGGTGCCGTAGACCAGCGGCAGCCCACAATCTGTTACTTCATGACTCACGGGGGAGCACTCAATGTCAGCGCAATTACCTTTTCAAGTTCATATCTCGCTCAACGTGTATGGCACGAGCCCTGAACACGTCCAGCAGGCACTCAAAGAAGCCTGCGACGAACTGCTTCAAGGAAGCACCGAAAGCAACGCCGTAAGGGCTGACCAGAAGGCCGGGTTCACTTTCAAGCCGAATGAATGCCGCGGGACACGCTTGATCTCACGCTTGATCAAGTCTGCTATCTGCTTTTCACACACCACCAGCAACTCGAGGGCTTCGAACGCATCGCAGGCGTCCCAGATCGAATCGAAAGCGGCGAGCCACTGCCAACGGGTTGCGAGCCGATAAGCACCCGACCGTTCAACAGCATTGAGCGCCGCCTGCAGGGCCTGCGGCCAATTCGATGCGGAAGCAAGGGCAGCGTTGAGCGCTGGATTGCGGCGTAGCCGCCAGAGTGGACAAATGACCATGGCAGCTGAGAAGCCAAGGGTACGAGTAGCAATCGCGTTCGCGCCTAACTTTGCGTCAGGCCTGCTCCAGAATACAGAAGCGAGCCATCAACAGCCCGGCACCACCTTGACCGAAGCAGAGATCACGATTGTCCAGGAGGAGTTGGAGCGGATCAGTCAGCGCCTTCAGGCGACGGTCAATCAAGATGCCCTCGCTTTGGCATAGGCAGCTGGCCAGACAATTGCTACTACCGCCTGTTGTGCGATGGGCAAAAACGATGAAAATTGCTGGTACCGCCTAACACCAGGCCATGCGCTGGGCTTATGCGTTAGAAAGGCGCGGCTTTCGCGCCAAGACAAGGAAATAATCAATGGTAGCGAAAAAGGAATGTTACTGGTTGAGACACCAGTGGGTGGACAGTGGCGGGGGCGTGGCGGATGTCTATGAGCGTAACCAACATTGCTCTCGATGCGATACCACACGGGTATACCGTGATGGGGTAACGGTCGATGAGCCCGGCAAGTTGAAGTACGTCGTGCTGATTGGCGGTGCGATCATGTTAGCCATAGGAGCTCTATCCATGGCCTACGGCACGCACTAGCGTGGCCTGGATATGGGCTGCGCCTGGTCAAGGCAAACAACGGCCGCCTCCAGCAGCTGGCCGCGCCGATCAGCATCAGCTGACGCCCGGCTGCACCAGGTGGCGCAGTTCGTAATGATTGCCGAGGGCACTCACCAGATTTGCGTGGGTGCCCGGCCTTAGCTAGTCGCTGTTCAACTGGCCGGCAGATAGCTTAGCGGCCTCCCCTTCCCAGTATTCACGGTTGAGACGCTCTGCGTCGGTCTCCGATACCAGATGCTGCCAGCGCTGCTGTTCGACTTCTTGCTCTCCAGTTCGTAAGTCGCGGGTGAGGGTGACGCCGGCGGCGGCGAAGCGCTTTCGCACTTTGGCCCAGAAGCCGTGCGACCTCATGACCTCGTACAGCGGCGTTAATGGCAGTTGATTCCGTGACCATAAAAGCCACAATGCCACCTGGCCGAAGCCTCGTCCTTGGTACCTCGAATTGATCTCGATATCGTAAATGTAGAGGCGATCCTGCAGCGGGCTGAAGCCATACCAGACCCTCCCAATGTGCTCGCCCTGATGCTGGATGGCCGCGTCGATATCCGGGCCTGGGAAACAGAAATTGCCGCGTACGGGCTCACTGCGATCGATGACCAGTTGCAATGCCCTCGCCTGGACATCCAACAGGGCTCCCTGACGGCGCTGGAAGAAGTCGCGAATCGGGTCGAAGGTCATCTGGTCACTCATGACGAAGGGCCTTTGCAGGGTCAGACCGCGCGGTTGATGTAACGCTCTGGCTCAACATGATCGGAACCAAACCGCTCCACCGCCAAGAACCACCAGTTCCCTTTGCGCTTTCCAGGACCCGATGCCCTGACTTCACCGGCCTCGAGGCCACGGGGCTTCTGATACACCACCTGGTCACCGACTACCAGAACCTTGGCCGGGAGACGCTCCACCAGGTAGCTGTTGCCAGCGGGGTCGCTCATCGCGATCCAAAGCCGTTCGCCGCAGGTCAGGCAGGTCCAAGTGCTCGCGTTGACCGCGCTGCGATCGAGACCGCTCGTAGCGCAGCCGGCACAGCTGTAACTTTGGTCATACAGATCGGCGATGCGAAACGACATAGATTGCCATCCTTGGGTGATTGTAACGGCGAGCACTTTATCAGCTGCGAAAGCCACGGGGCACCTTCAGCACCTAACCTATTGCAGGTAGTATTTGCTGCCCTACTCCACCCCCAGAACCCTATGACTGAAGAACTAAAGGCCACAAACCCAGCCGGTGCCCACCCGCTCCAGGCAGTGATCGATGAGCTGATGGCTGCCGAGGTTCGCGTCACTGGGTGCGAGAACGCCTACAAGCTGCTGTACAAGCTCTGCAAGCTCAAGGGCATGCAGATGAACGGCTCCGCGGGTACGGCCGCGGGGAATGGCGGTATCAGTAAGACAAAGGTGGTGACCCAGGCCCGTCAACTGCTCAAGGAATACCTGTCCACCGGGCTCATCGTTTTGCCCGCCCACATCAAGGGGAAAGGCTCAGAGCACAAGTACAAGCACGATGGGGATCCCGAGGCGGGCAGAAACTTCAACCGTGAGGGATGGCGGGCACCTCTCCCGCCTAAGCCGAAGCGAACGAAGCCCGCAAAGGACCAGTCTCTCGGCGGAATCCAGTCCGGCCAAAAGCAGGCCCGCAAGACCCTCGCCAACGTCCGCAAGATGGCAACCATCGAGGCTTACGCCAAGGAGCACAGCTGCACAATCACCCAGGCGATGATCGCGCTAATGTGATCGGGCGTACCAAGACCGCTAACTAATCGCCGGCAGCGCTTTTGGTTTCAATAGCCTCGTCGATCTCACGCCCCATCTCGTCGACGCTCACTCCCGTCATTTCCGCGACCCTGCCTGCGTAGTAGCCCCAACGCTGCGCATCATAGTAGAGAGCAGAGAGCGCTACAGTCGTAAGCGTCCGGTTAAGTCACCTTGACGCAAGGTCTAGGAGATAGCCCCGAGAGCGTAAGCATTGGCCAAATCTTCAACCAGTTTTTGGACGTGACGCGGTCTTGATAGATAGCATTTTTATCCGTAGCGAACCTTCCTGCTGGCCGGATTATCAAGTCAAAAAGATCATCAAAGCCCAACGGCGCAGCGATTTCATATGTGCCGTCCTCCCGCAGTCTTATCGCTAGTGCTGTGGCAGTTTCTGGCCAGTAACGCATTGCATCGGTCGCCGACTGATAGGGCTCATCGCCGTTCTGAACATGCATTCTCGCTTGGTTTTTCACAGACCACAGTACGTTCGGGTCTAGGTCTCTGAGGGCTGCCTCTAGGGCTTCATCTTGCTCGGGTGTGCAACGTGTGGCATCAAACCAGATGACATCAACGTCTGTTGAGACCGTAGATGAGCTGCGACCGTGCAGATGATCCCAAACCGCGTTTCGGACGAAACCTGCTCCTATCCAGCAGTCGGGCAAGTTCAAGGAGCGCACTATTTCGAGCATCCTACGCCGAATGGGGTCATCCGAAATGATTGCTTGGATTGTCGAGCTATTGTCCACTTGGAAGATCACCCCGTTGAAGCTAGGCCTGCACCCACTGATGCGGCAGCAGCTGCCCAATCTCACTTGCCCGCTGTGTCGGCAGAAGCCGCGTCAGCACATCTTTGAGATAGGCATACGGATCATGCCCGTTCATGCGCGCCGACTGGATCAAACTCATGATCGCAGCCGCTCGTTTACCACTGCGCAGCGACCCGGCAAACAACCAGTTCGAGCGCCCGAGTGCCCATGGCCGTATCTGGTTCTCGACTTGGTTGTTGTCGATGGGCACAGCCCCATCGTCCAGGTAGCGCGTCATCGCTACCCAGCGTTTCAGGCTGTAATCGAGGGCTTTAGCTGTGGCTGAGCCGTTGGGCACCAGGTCGCGCTGAGCCAACATCCAGTCATGCAGTGTTTTGCTGATCGGTACCGCCAGTTCCTGACGTATTCGCCAACGATCTTCATCACTCATGTCCCGCGCCTGGCGTTCGATCTCGTACAAGCCGCTTATCGAGTGCAGCGCTTGTTGGGCCAACTGACTTTTGTTCGCAACATGCAGATCGAAAAACTTGCGGCGGGTGTGGGCCATGCAGCCGATTTCAGTGATGCCTTGCTCAAAACCAGCTTTGTAGCCAGCGAAGTCATCGCAGACCAACTTGCCGTTCCAGTCGCCCAGGAAGTTGCGCGCATGTTCGCCCGCACGGCTTGGGCTGAAGTCGTATACCACGGCTTTGAACGCCGAAAACGGCGTGCTGCTGTAGGCCCAGACGTAGGCCCGATGGGTTTTCTTCTCGCCTGGCGCAAGCATTTGAACCGGTGTTTCGTCAGCGTGAATCACGCCCTGCTTCAGCACCGCTTCTCGCAGAGCATCGACCAGCGGCTGGAGTCGCACTCCGGTCTGTCCGACCCACTGGGCCAAGGTCGAACGAGCAATTGCCAGCCCGGCGCGGCCGAAGATGTTCTCCTGCCGATAGAGCGGCAAGTGATCAGCAAACTTGGCCACCATGACGTGGGCCAGCAAGCCTGCGGTCGGAATACCTTTGTCGATAACCTGCGCCGGCACCGGCGCCTGAGTCAGGGTTTCGCACTGACGGCAGGCCCATTTGCCACGCACATGTTGCTCGACCGTGAACACGCCTGGCGTGTAATCCAGCTTTTCGCTGACATCTTCGCCGATGCGCTGAAGTTGGCAGCCACAGGCACAACACTGGGTGCTTTCTGGCTCGTGACGAATCACCGTGCGTGGAAACTGTGGCGGCAATGGGGCACGTTTCGGCGATTGCCGTGGCTCGGCCTGTGACGAAGCGGGAAGAAGCTGTTTCAGCTCGGCCTCGATCGCTTCAAGGTCTGTATCGAGCAGGTCATCCAGCAAGCTGCCTTGCGCCGGGCTGATTTGCTCGCTGCGCTTGGCAAACTTGTGGCGTTTGAGCAGGGCGATTTCGAACTTGAACTGTTCGATGAGGATCTCATCGTTCTGGATCTTCCTGCTCATCGCCTCGACCTAGGACTGCAACTGCAACGCCTGTGCCGCCAAGGCACGAAGCTGTTCCGGAGTCATCTGGTCGAGGTTGGGCGAGAAAGTCATGCCGCCGATTGTGCCAGAGCAGGCGCAGAACGACGACAAGCAGACCGGCCAAATGGCCGGCGGTTACAGCATGCTGATCACACCGCCTGCGCCGACGCGCTGCCACGGCAGGCCCAGCACCAAAGCCTGGAGTTGTTCGCTGTCGAGTTCGACCTCGCAGCCATGGCGAATGCCGGGCCAGTGGAACTTGCCTTGATTCAGCCGCCGCGCTGCAAGCCAGACGCCCACGCCGTCATGCACCAGCACTTTCATTCGATTAGCCCGGCGATTGGCGAACAGATAAGCGCAGTGCGGCTTCGCCGCACCGAACACCGCGATCACTCGGGCCAATGCCGTTTCGGTGCCGGCGCGCATGTCCATCGGCTCGGTGGCCAGCCAGATCGCATCGATGCGGATCATTGAGCGACAGCCCGAATGAATTGTGCGCAGCCCTCAGGATCCGAGGCTGGCCATTTCACAGTTATCAATTGCCCGGCCATGGGCACCTCAATGATCACTGACGAATCGGCTGGCCGTTTAGGTGCGGCCTTTAACGGAACAAATGCCGGTAGCGAGGTTGCTGCGGGCTGGTCTCGAAAGAGCGGCATCCATTTGCGGATGACGTTGGCATTGATGCCGTGGCTGATGGCGACACTGGACACCGTTGCGCCAGGTTGCAGGCATTCCCGCACGACTTGGGCTTTAAATGGTTTCGGATAAGAGCTTCGTTGGCGCATGGAAATCCTGGCGATAAGGGTGATCGCGTCCGCTTAAAAATACGCGGACACCATCGCCCTTAATGCTGGAGTTCGGAAGGTGAGTTCGCCGGACGCTTACCTACAGTCTGCAGAAGCCGTTCACGCTCGAAACTGGGACGCGTACTCCAGAAGCCGCTGGTTCAGTTCATCTCGATTCTCGCCATAGTGAGCTTCTCGATGACAATTCGGGCATAGCGCTACGCAGTTGTAGAATCGATCCGACACGTCGGCACCTAGCACGTGGTGGACGTCCAGGAAGCCAGGAAATGATCGACTTTCAGTGCATCGCTCACAGCGGTACCGAGCTCGTTCCAGAACCGCCAGTCGTACCTTAGGGTCTCGTTTCACGTGAGACCTAACGGTGCTCACCCTCTCCCCCAAGTCACGGCCTAACGCTGAATAGTCCGGCATCGGGCAATCGTCGAAGGTGTCGTCCGGGTCATGTGATTTCAGGTGGAACCCAACCAGCTTGGCGAGATCGACAACACCTGGCCATTGCCACAACACATCCGCGACCTGGTGGGTATCCGGCATCCGATCATCCTGAAGCCACAGAGTTGGACTTTTCCCGTTCTGGGCATGGTTCTTCGTGATGCTTCCTTTCAGCCCCCTGCGTAGGAGCTCATCGCTCACCTCTCGCTGCCGATTCCAGATCGGATGCAACGCACCTATCGGGATGAGGGCCGCATAAACCACGGTCTCGCCGTCACGCTGAAATAGCAAATTGTGGGTGATGCCCTGGGCGAGGTCTCTGTCCTTCACATATTCCAAGGTGGCGTCCCAGCCACCAGGCCGAAGACTTGCAGTCAACTGCGCCGCAGAATACTTCTGCTCATTCTGGTTGCGACCATCACGCCGCCAGCACAGGCGCACCCGAGCTTTAACGTCATCACCATCAGGGGTGTGGAAAGACACAATCTGCTGGAATGCTGCGCCAGTGGGGATCAGGCGAGCTTCGGTCACCACGAAGCCGCAGGCTTCCAGGAATGGCCGCACAGTTGCGCGGGAGCGCTGTTCAGCCGCGAGGCTTTCTGAGCCTCGGAACTGACGGGGTGATGACTTGGACAACGATACTCTCCAACAGACACCTTGATTGGCACTACTTCATGGTCCGACTTCCTAGCTGCTCGGGCCGTTGGTTGATACAAGCTGCTCCAGGGCAGACCGGGGCCCGCTGGCGAGCACCGACAAACGAAGCGTTGAGCTTGTGTGCGTCTCTTCCATGCCGCGCAGCTTCCCAAGGCGGTAGCCGCAGTTGAACACCATGCACGTCAGCAGCAGGCCACCTACCACATACAGAGTCGTCTCGATTGCCATACCGGTTTCCTATAATTCCAAGCTGCCAGCCAAAAGTGACAGCAGATTGTCTTTTTCGGCAATGTCGTTCGGCTGCGATTTGACGATTTTCTTCAGGACTGCGCGATGCTCGGGCGATCTGCTAACCACTTCTTGAGCATGTTTTCTCGTGTTGCTCAAAACAGCTTCACGCCGAAGCGCTTCACGGCCCCGCGCCCAGCAGGCAAGACGATGTGCCCAGTTCCGATAATGGGTCCTCACCAACGCCATTTTGTATGCAGCTACAGCGCTGCTAACCTCGCCTTCGACTGGATCGGTGGGGGCTCGCAATATAGTTTGACACAGAGCCCACTGAAATTCGCGGCCTCCAGCGATAAGGCCTACCGCTGCGATCGAATCATAGTTTGACACAAGCAGATGCCCCATCGAAAAAAGGCACCCCGTTGCGCGGAATATAGTTTGACACAACCAGCGACAAGCCCGCTCAAAGCGACCTCACCTGTGGCCATGTACCGCACGCCAAGTCGCCCCATCGCCGTTCGGTAGCGTGGTGATCATTGAATAGGCCTGTGGGTGTACGATGGCACAGGTGAACCCTTCGAGACCCCTCATGGCCCAATCAGCGCGCACGACGGTCAAATGTCAGGACCCTGGTGATGGCTCGGGGGATGTGATCGTGGAGTTACCCCCAGACATCCTGAAAGAGCTGAGCCTTGCCGTGGGCGACAAGCTCAGCATCGAGATTGTCGACAGCGTGATCGTGCTGAGGCCAATCCGTGATCCTAATCCAGGCTAACCGCTGACTGTGCCTGACCGGTCTCAGCCAAAGCAGTTTGTGCACGGTCTTCAACCATCTCGACCAATTCAAAGTGTTTGGGGACTCGCGCTTCAGCCAGTCACTCGGCACGAAATGGTGATTCAGGTGCACAATAGTGCTCTGACCATCACCAAATGCACAGAGCATCACGTTCATCTCAGTCTCGTCACCTGCCATCGCCGACGGCACGAACACCCCACCGCCGTCACTTACGCCGAAGGATCGTCGCCACTCGGAGAAACGCTTTCCATCTGAGACCAGTGAGCTCATCGGCCCGGAAAACCTCTCAGGGCTTGGTGTTCGAGCTGACCTTCCAAGAGGCAGACGATGGCGGTGCGTCGAGCAAGGTCACCATGCGCTACAGCTATGACCTCAACCGACACCTGGTGCTTGTGGAACAAAAAGTCGCGGCCAAGCGATTCAGCGTTCAATGGGATCGTGCAATCGCCGTCCAAGAGCGGTTGGGCAAGCTTGAAGCACTGCTCTCTGAGCGACTGCCTCAGGAAAGGTCGCCGCGATCCTTTCAACCATGCCCCAAGACTACATGGCGCTCGCTCCTCGCCTGAAGTTAGTCGCCTAACCCGCCTCCCCCTCACTGCGGCTGCTCATCATCCAGCCATGATCTCGCCGCAGTGGATCTGCTCGATGCGCCGATAGGTCTCATACAGAGAGATCAGGTCTCCTTGGGCCATGATCTCCAGAGCAGTTCGCCCTTCAAAGAAAGGGTTGGCATTCCTGAAGCTTGGAAAGCCCCTCACGTTGTCCTGGTTGCTGAATGCAGCCCTCAAAGAACCGTGGATACCGATGACAAGCCCGATCCGCTGCTGCTGATCGAGGTCTAGCCTGCGCCCACACTCCCGTCCCTGCGCAGCGCGACGGAACGTCGACGGGGAAATCCGCAGGATTCTGCAGGCTTGCCCTAGGGAATCTCCGAACAAGCCTTCAGTTATGCGAGAATCCCCGCAACACCTGATCCGAGCCGCCCATGAGCCAGATGAGCTTTTCCGACTTTGAGTACGCCGGCAAGCGCAAGCAAACCCGCCGAGAGCGCTTCCTCGCCGAAATGGATCAGGTGGTGCCCTGGGCAGGCCTGCTGGAGCTGATCGAACCGTTCTACCCCAAGGCCGGCGGCGGTAGAAAACCCTATCCTCTGGAAACCATGC